>JAHDGM010000066.1 GCA_020627655.1 Hellea sp. | reverse complement strand
CTGCACCGTCACGACGCTACAAGGCTGAAAGTTGCGCCGGGAAATTTGCGCGGGCCATTCACACATATATACATGGACCCGCCTTATAATAAGGGTTTGTGGCGACCTGTTTTAAGGCGTTTATCCGAGCAAGGACTGATCGCTGAAAACGGAATTATCATCCTTGAGGTTGCGGCTGATGAAGAGGTTGATGTCTCTGGCTATGAAGTTTTGAGCGAGCGGGTTTGGGGCGCGGCCAAGGTGTTATTTTTGGGAAAATGACTTGACTATGTTCCTAAGAATTTCTCGCTTGACTATATGAACAATTCCATTTCCAGCTCTAACTATGATTCCTTCGAAAACAATCTCTAAACCATTATTTGCCTCAACAAGTGAGAAGACTGCCCCGCCACTAAAACCATCTATAGGAAACTTCCCATTATCAACATAAGTATATGAAGCTACTCCTTCGAGCTTTAAACGGCCACTCTCTTTCTTCCGACAATCTTTTATTGCCGGGTATACTTTTGCATGTTGTTTATCATAGTCCATTATATCTGGCATGGTTGGATAGCCGACCATAACAGACGTTAGGTATTTAAATTTATTTACATCGTAGATTTTGAAATAATATGGTGATTCCTTCTGCATTTTTATTGCTTTAAGGCAAATAATATCTTCGGGTTCTTTGCCCGATTTACTGTTAGCAAATACAATTTCGTTAAATGGAATGTTTTTCAAAATTCCGTTCTCTAACCGAGATATTCTAATGCTACCTATGATATCAGAATTAGGTGTTCCGTAGCGATTTAATGAAGCTTGATGCCTTGTAAGTGCAATAATTTCAAGACCATCAAAATTTAGTAATGTTGCGCTTCCCCCATAACCTAGAAATTTTGTAAATTCAGCTTCATAAAATACGGCGCGAACAGTATTGCAAAGGTAGTCTGTCAATCCGCTAGTAGGTAATATTAAGCTTCCGAAACGAACTGAGTTTATTTTAGGTAAAATCCTTAAAAGCATACTTAGAATGTGTTTCAACGCCGACCAAACAAACGTTCAATATCCGCAAGTTTTAATTCCACATATGTGGGACGCCCATGGTTACACTGCCCGCTGTGCGGGGTTTCTTCCATTTGCCGCAAGAGCGCATTCATTTCTGTTGCATTTAATCGTCGACCTGCACGGACAGAGCCATGACAGGCCATGGTGCCGCAAACATCTTCAAACTTCTCTTTTAAACTAAGCGCCTCATCATATTCGGACAAATCATCGGCCAGATCGCGTAGTAGGCCTTGGATATTCATTTCGCCCAGTAGGGCAGGTGTCTCGCGAACAGCTATTGCGCCAGCGCCAAAGGGTTCAATCATCAGCCCCATACTGGCCAGTTCCTCTGAGCGCGATAACAGCCGGGCCGCGTCCGCTTCGCCTAAATCGACAATATCAGGTATAAGCAGTGTTTGCCTCTCAATGCCTTGTCCGCTCATTGCATCTTTCATACGCTCATAAACCAGCCGTTCATGGGCGGCATGTTGATCTACGATCACAATACCATCGTCTGTTTGGGCTACAATATAGGTTTCATGAAGCTGCGCTCTGGCGGCACCGAGTGGGTTTTTGCTGTAATCTGCTGATGCCTGCGCGCCATGTTTTGTTTGATGAGTTTGATATTCAGTCTGGGTTTCTTCCACCTTAGCGGAAAAACCATCCACTAAGGACTGCATTTGCGGCTCAAATCTTTGCGGTGGTATATATCCGCCTGCGCCGCCAGGGCGTGATCTGTAATTGCCTTGAAGCGGCAAGTTGTTCCCCCCTGTCTGAATTCGGCCGAGGGCATAGTCCGACACAGTCGTGCTTGCCCGGTGCCCTGCGCCCGCCAAAGCATGCCGAAGGGCTGATACGATCAGGCCCCTGACCAAAGATGGGTCACGAAACCGTACTTCTGTTTTGGCTGGATGCACGTTCACATCGACATGGGTCATGGGGAGATCCACAAACAGTGCTGCGACAGGGTAGCGGTTTCTTGCAAGGAAATCCTGATAAGCTCCGCGAATGGCTCCGTGCAGGAGTTTATCCCGAACAGGACGGCCATTGACGAAAAGATATTGATGTTGGCTATTGCCCCGAGAATAGGTTGGCAGACCTGCAAATCCGCGCAGGTGAATACCTTCGCGTTCAGCATCTATAGTCAGTGCGTTATCTCCAAAATCTTTTCCAAGAATAGACGCTAGCCTAGCCAGGCGACCTTCTAAGTCATTGGTTTGAAGCGTAACCTTAAATATGGTTCTTCCCGAAGAGTTCAGACTAAAGCCTATGGATGGGTTAGCCATGGCCAGGCGTTTCACTGTATCTGAAATTGCCATGGATTCGCTGCGCTCAGATTTCAAAAATTTGAGCCGGGCCGGGGTTGCATAAAATAGATCGCGGACTTCGACCCTGGTGCCGGATAAACCAAAACGCGGGGCGGGGCGGATTTTGCCTATATCGCCGCCTTCAACCATGATTTGCCAGGCGCTGTCCGCATCGAGTGTCTGGGACGTTATTGTCAGGCGTGCAACAGAACCAATAGAGGGCAGGGCTTCGCCGCGAAATCCCATAGTGCCGATGTTTAGCAAGTCCCATTCACCCAGGTCATTGGGTTTAAGTTTTGACGTTGCATGGCGTTCAATCGCGATGGGGAGTTCCTGTGGGGTCATACCTTTCCCGTCATCGGAAACACTTATCAGGGTGCGGCCACCATCTTCGAAGCGAATATCAATCTGGCGCGCCCCGGCGTCAATGGCGTTTTCAGCAAGTTCTTTGATGACACTGGCTGGCCGTTCGACGACCTCACCTGCCGCGATACGGTTGATGGTTTCTGTGGGCAGTCTCTGTATGGATGGAATCGCACTCATAGCCGATGACAGATAAGCTTTATCCGGCCAAGAGTCATCACTTGTGTTGAACTGTTCTTGCACGGGAAGCACTAAAGTGAAGCAATAAGTCTGTGGATAGGCCAGCATTATCATGTTGCCAAACCCGCGAATCATATAAAGTGTGGTCTAATGGTCTGGGTAAAACAGGCCAATTTGGTGATGGTTAGGGAGGTAATAATGGGCCTGTTTAGTAAGGGTAAAGCGTCAGAACGCAGCGCTGAAGAGTTAGGGCGAGAGTTAGTATCTTCGACGCCTAAAGTCAGGACGGAATACAAAGCCGCCGAACCAACAGTATTGCCGGATGTTGATGATCTTGATTACGCGCGCTCAGCGATTGAACAGTTCACAAGTGAACTTCGCGATAGCTCTGCCAAACAGCAATCTGCTATAAAGCGAATTTCAACACTGAACAGCGCTTTGTCAAAGATGGAATTGGATTTGAAGGCTCTGCGCCGGGTGCAGGCTGATAACCGTAATATGAGTAAAAATATTGCGGAATTGGAATCAAAACTATCCCAAAAAAGCAGCTGGGCGAATGAACTTGATAGTAAATTGAGCGATCTTGAGAAGCGCCACTCTGAAACACGTATAGAACTGGATACTGCGAAGGCCAATTTGGCCGCTAGCCGAGATCAGGAAAGCGCCTATCAAGCGCAAAATTCAAGCCATGAGCGTACCATACGGGCCTTGACTGCTAAGTTTCAAACGGCAGAGGATAAAATCAACCATAGTGAAAGCACTATGGAGAAGATGCAGTCCCGCCTTGATGGGCAAACAGCCGAACTTGCGCAGCGGGAACGTTTGGTTGTTGAGCTTCGAAATACGCTGGATGAGCTTAATGAGAAATACAATCAAAAGGCAGCTCTGACAGACACGACTACCGTTGAGCTGAAAAATTTGCGTGCCGATTATTCGGATCTCAAGGGTAAGCATGTTGAACTAAATGGTCAGCTTGAGAATGTAAAATATGATCTGAATACGCAGAAAAACGTCTACGATGATACACTGAAACGTCGTGATGAAGAAAATCTTGCACTTAAAACCCGTATTGAGCAGCTTGATACGCAAATCCGGATCAAAGAAAATATGGCTACTCATCTGGATCAGGAGTTTATCAGTCTTCGCAATGCACTCGTCAATGAACGGGACAGGGCGGAAACGCTTGAGGATCGCTTGCGTCAGAAATCAGAAGAATATGAGCGGACAGCCCGGTCACTCTCCAAGTCAAAGCTTGAGTTCGAAGACCTTAATGCCAAATTTGCTAACGTCATTGAAGACTTTGAGAACTTACGTAAGGTCAATCAGCTTCAGCGTGAGAAGTTGGAAAAATATGCATCGATTGGCGGTGTCAGCTCAGGGCAAGTTCTTATGAGTTCGGACATTTACGTGCACGATAAAACTGTTGATGAAACTGAAAATGTAACGCGTCTAAAAAAGACGAGTTAATTTGACATCACGTCCAGTGAAATTGCCCCGCCTGACGTAAAACCCGGCGGGGTCTTTTGTTTAGAAGGCCCGTTAAAGGATTGATTGTCCTGTCTTTTCCCAATCTTTGAGGAAGGCCGCTAGGCCTTTATCCGTCAAGGGGTGGTTAGATAGATTGCGAATGACTGCGGGCGGGGCTGTCATAACATCAGCGCCGATAAGCGCGCATTCTTTCACATGGTTGACGCTGCGAATAGAGGCCGCAAGGATTTCAGTTTCATAACCGTAATTATCATAAATCAGGCGTATGTCTTCAATGAGCTGCAGGCCATCAAGCGTAATATCGTCGAGGCGTCCAATAAAGGGTGATATAAAGGACGCGCCGCATTTCGCTGCTAATAAGGCTTGATTAGGTGAAAAACAGAGAGTGACGTTGGTTGGTGTGCCTTCGCGTGAAAGCGTTGAACAGGCTTTCAAACCATCCATTGTCAAAGGTAATTTTACGCAAACATTATCAGCTATTTTTCTCAGATGACGCCCTTCGGCGATCATACCATCAGCATCCGTGGCAGTCACTTCGGCGCTGACAGGGCCTTCAACAAGTTTACAGATATCAGAGATGACTTCTTTAAAATCACGTCCAGATTTTGCAATGATGGAAGGGTTAGTTGTCACCCCATCGACCAGTCCAATGTCATTGAGCTCTGCAATCTGCTCCAGATCAGCACTATCAACGAAAAACTTCATGGGTTCTCTCCAAGGGATTGTGAGTCGTAATAACAGTGGCTAACACAGTTTATGCCCGCGCAAAATGCACAAGTTCTTTTTCCTGTGAATGTGGATGGTCCGTTTGATTACGAAGTGCCTTATGGCATGGAGATTGTTCCGGGGGATTTCGTTTTCGCGCCTATTGGTCAGCAAATGAAACTGGGTGTGGTTTGGGGGTTACAGCCAGCGGAAGACGGTCGATCTCTCAAACCACTGGCGCAAAAAAAATCTTGCCCATCCTTACCACCTATCATGCTCAAATTCGTGGACTGGACAGCCCGTTATAACTGCGCGTCACCCGGCATGGTGCTGCGAATGGTGATGAGTAGTTACAAGGCTTTGGAGCCAAGCCCTGTTGTGACGCATTTCAGGCCATCAGGGAATACAGATTTGAGGTTAACTGCAGCACGGCAAATAATTTTGGATAAAGGCGGGCCATTTCCTGCCAGAGCCAGTGAGATTGCCGAGCGCGCCGGAGTTAGCGCGGGGGTCGTGCGCGGATTTGCAGAAATTGGTGGCTTGCTGGCTGAGAGCTTACCCGTGGATCAGGCCTTTCAAATTCCTGACCCTGATCAAGAGGGACTGGATTTGTCAGCAGGGCAGCGAGACGCAGCTGAAAAACTCATCGCTATTCAGAAAAAGCCTGGATTTTCAGTCAGTCTTTTGGACGGGGTGACAGGATCGGGAAAGACGGAGGTTTATTTCGAGGCTGCTGCAGAAGCTCTAAAGCAAGGTGGTCAGGTTCTTGTCTTGGTGCCGGAGATTGCCTTGACGCAGGCTGGAATGAAACGGTTTGAAGCCCGTTTTGGCGCAGTTCCGGCGCCGTGGCACTCAGCTTTAGGCGACGCTGAGAGGCGACGGGTTTGGCGCGAAGTGGCCAGTGGCCGGGCTAAGCTGGTGGTCGGCGCGCGCTCGGCGCTGTATCTGCCTTATCCTAACTTGCAGCTGACCGTTGTTGATGAAGAGCATGATACGTCATACAAACAGGAAGAGGGCGTTATATATAATGCGCGCGATATGGCGGTAGTTAGGGCTATGTTGTCCAAACAGTCCGTCATTTTAGCATCGGCGACGCCGACACTTGAAAGTCTGGTGAATGCCCGTATGGGCCGTTACAATCATATTGTTCTGCCCGAACGGCCAGGCGCTATAACTTTGCCGGATATCGATCTTGTCGATCTAAAGGATCATCCACCTGAGAAAGGCGATTTTCTATCAGAACCGATAATTGAAGCCGCTTGGACGGCTTTGTCACGCGGTGAACAGGCTATGTTTTATTTAAATCGCCGCGGATATGCACCTTTGATCATTTGTCGTCACTGCGGCGATAAACTTAAAAGCCCGGATACGGATAGCTGGCTTGTCGAGCATAAAAAAACAGGCCGGGCTATTTGCCATCAAACGGGGTTTTCAATGCGCATGCCTAAAGTTTGTCCATCTTGTCACGCCGAGGATAGCCTGACCTCCGTTGGGCCCGGCGTTGAGCGTATAGCAGAAGAGGCGGCGAGGCATTTTCCGGAGGCTAGAATCGAAATTTTATCCTCGGATACATCGGGTAATCCCGAAATGATCCGCCAGCGCATGGCTAGAATGGAGCAGGGAGAGATTGATATATTAGTGGGAACGCAAATGGTCGTGAAAGGTCATAATTTCCCTAATTTGACCTTTGTAGGCGTGGTTGACGGTGATTTAAGCCTTGTTGGAGGTGACCCGCGCGCGGGCGAACGCACATATCAGACATTAGTACAAGTTGCGGGCCGGGCTGGCAGGGCGGATAAATCTGGCCACGCACTGATCCAGACCCATCAGCCGCAACATGAAGCGCTGCAGGCTCTAGCAGCCGGGGACCGGGAGCGATTTATCGCTGCGGAATTATCTATGCGTGAAATGTTGGGGCTACCGCCCTATGGTAGATTGGCTGGCGTTGTGGTTTCAGGGCCAGATGTTAAAAGAACAGAAGATCTGGCTCATAAATTTGTTTCATTAGCCCCGCGGGCTGAGGGTATTGAAATATTAGGTCCAAGCGAGCCGCCTTTGGCGCGCTTGCGCGGCAGGTTTCGCCGCCGAATACTAATTCAAGCGAATGCAGGAATCGACCTGTCCGCTTATATGAGAAATTGGCGGCAGCGTATGAAAGTGCCATCTAAATACCGGCTGCACGTGGATATCGATCCGCAAAGTTTCATGTAAGCAATGCAAAAATAGGTGTTTAAGACCAGCTTGAACTGGGTTAGGCGTAATCTCGGAGACATTATATGGCCCGGCATGATTACTCTATTCGACCTGAACCGCGTTTCGAATCTGGAGTCTTTATCCCATCTGCGCCTTTACCGGTTGAAGCTGACCCAAATAACTGGACCTTATTTGATAATATAGCGCTCTTACGCGCGCTTATACGAAATCCGATTGAAACCACTGGTAAGTTGTCGCGGCAGCAAGGCTGTGTTCAGGGGCGTCTCTTTGGCCAGGAATTTTTTACGGTTGCTGATCCCAAATTGTTGCAGTTCATTTTCGTTAAGAACCATGATGGTTTGAAAATGAATAATGTACGGCAACAGGTTTTAAAACCGCTTATCCGTTCAGGCCTGATCGCAGCTGAAGGCGCTGAGTGGAAGCGTATGCGTCATTTGCTAACCCCCATGTTTACACCGCGTCATATCCGAACGTTTTCCGAAGGCATGCGCAAAACTATCGAAAGCGAAGTTCCGACCTTGTTTAAAGCGGATGAGGAGCTGTTTCTGACAAGAACGATGCTGTCATTAACTTATGAAGTTCTCTCGGATGCGTTATTTTCGGGCGAAATTGACGGCAGCAAAGACGGACAAATCAAAGATTTCGAGACAGTCTTATCGTCTATGGGGAAGCCTGATCCGTTTGATATCTTGAAGTTTCCAGCGTTTATGCCCCGGGTAACGAAATTATCCGGCAAGCGCGCGCTTCATCGTATCTGGGGCCGGGTAGGTGATGCCCTGGAGGAACGCAGGCGGCGCATCGTAAATGGCTCAAAGCCGCCGCAGGATTTTTTGTCTTTACTGCTAACAGCTGGTGATGATGAGAATGCGCCGTTAACCGCAGAAGAAATACAGGATCAGGCTGTTACCTTTATTGGCGCCGGGCATGAAACCACATCCCACGGGATGACATGGATGATCTATCTTTTGAGCCAGGACGTGTCTGCTCGTGATCGCGTAGAAGCCGAAATTGACAGGCTCGATATGGATAAAACGCCGCTAGAAGACTGGGGCAAAGCTTTGCCGCTTACAGTAGCTTGTTTCGAAGAGGCCATGCGTCTGTTCCCACCTGCGCCATTTATATCACGTGAGCTGACAAAAGATATATCTTTTGGTGACCGTGATTTTAAAGCCGGGGACAATGTTTTGCTTAATCTTTGGGCGCTCCACCGACACTATGAGCTTTGGGAAAACCCTGACGGATTTGTTCCGGACCGCTTTTTAGGGGAAAACCGAACGAAGATAGACAGATTTCAGTATTTACCGTTTGGTACGGGGCCGCGCGTTTGTATTGGTCAGCGTTTTGCCCAGCAGGAGGCCGTTATTATGGCCGCTTTGCTTTTAAAGCGGTTTAGATTTGAATATGCAGGAGATGTGCCCCCATGGCCACGAATGCGAATTACGGTTCAAGCCGAAAACGGCATGCCTATGCGGGTTTTGGCGCGTTAAATCTTCATAAAAAACCAACCGTGTTGATAGGGCTATTCTGTCGCAGGAAAACATGGGTTGGCTTTGAAAAATAGCCATGCTAATAGCGCCGCGAGTCATGGGTTTGCTTGTTTTTTAAGCATGCCTTTCACCCAGGTTTCAGAGTTGTCTTCATGATTGGCTTTGAGGTCTATGCACCAGATACGGATCCAAATTTGTGTCAAACCACGATATTATAACCGGCGAAGCTCCTGGACGCTATGCTCAAGCTTTATTAGAGCTAGCAGAAGAGTCTAAGTCTTTGAAATCAGTAGAAAAAGGCGTGACATCCCTCAAAAAAGTCTTTAGCGGCAATCAGCAGCTAAAAGATGCCTTATCTAACCCGGTTTTCGCCACAGAGGATAAAGTGGCCGTCGTAACCGCTGTCGCCACGAAAGCTAAAGTCGGTAAGCTGCTAACGCAGTTCATCGGGACGGTTGCACAGAATCGCCGCGCGCATGAGCTTTCATCAATGTTTACGGCATTTGAGGAACTGGTGGCGTTACGCCGTGGTTCTGAAACGGCCAAAGTTGTGAGTGCTAAAAAGCTGACGGCCGCTGAACTGACCAAGATTAAATCTGAACTTAAAAAAGCCGTCGGCAAGGCCGTGGCTGTTGAAACGCAAGTGGATCCATCACTTCTCGGCGGTTTCGTCGTTAAAATTGGCTCCCGACTTTATGATAGCTCCCTCAAGACAAAGCTTGAGGATATGAAATTAGCCCTGAAAGAGGTTTAAACCATGGATATTCGTGCTGCAGAAATTT
>JAHDGM010000065.1:6532-9660 GCA_020627655.1 Hellea sp. | reverse complement strand
TCATCATCGTCATCGCTCAGAAAACGTGTCGTACTTGTCCGGTCACTTTTAGGACGTTTCTCCCGAATAGACTCGGCTGTAACCACATAATGTACGGCCGAAGCGATATTCGTCGCATGATCACCGATCCGCTCCAGATTTTTCGCCACAAATGTCATCTGAATGGACGCGTCCAGACTGCTAGGGTCAGCCCCCATTTCTGTCAGAACGGTTTTAAACACCGCATTGCAATAATCATCAATCGCTTCATCCCCAAACCAGACGTCCAGCGCCAGGTCCGGATCACGGTCAGCATAGGCTTTTAAGACCATGGTAACATTGGCGGAAACCTGTTTGCCCATTTTCAAGATTTTTTTGGTGCCTTTAAGTTTGTCATCAGCGATGATGACGCCCGTTCGCATGGCGCAGTTCTTGGCCAGGTCACCAATGCGTTCCAGCTCGCGCGCGATTTTTAACGCCGCAATAGTATCGCGCAAATCCACCGCGTAAGGGTGCCGCAGCGCCAGGATCGACATAACGCGTTCTTCAATGTCATCATTAATAGCATCGACTTGTTTGTCATTTTTCTTGACCCGATCGGCCTTAAGACCATCGCGGGATTTCAGCGCTTTCATCGCCGAGTCTATTTGATCAACGACCAGATACCCCATGCGCATAAGCTCGCCCTTAAGGCCCTGCATTTCTTCATCAAATGATTTTACAATATGATTACCCATAACCTTATCCTGTCCGGCCTGTGATATAGTCTTGTGTCCGCATATCCTTTGGATTGGTGAATATATTACTGGTTACATCATATTCCACCAGATTTCCCATATGGAAAAATGCGGTTCGCTGTGAAATACGGGCTGCTTGCGCCATAGAGTGTGTCACAATCACGATGCAGTATTTTTGGGCCAATTCATCGATTAATTCTTCGAGCTTGGCGGTTGCGATCGGATCAAGAGCGGAGGCCGGTTCATCCATCAGGATAACTTCCGGGCTGACCGCTATAGTGCGCGCAATCACAAGGCGTTGCTGCTGTCCACCGGAGAGGCCTGTGCCGGTGTCTTTGAGCCGATCTTTGACTTCATCCCAAAGCCCTGCTTTTTGCAAACTGGTTTCAACAATGTGATCCAGCTCAGACTTATTTGCCGCCAGTCCGTGAATACGCGGTCCATAAGCTACATTATCATAAATGGATTTTGGAAACGGGTTGGGCTTTTGGAACACCATGCCGACACGAGCCCGGAGCAAAACGGGATCCAGGTCAGGCGCATAAATGTCATCCCCGTCCATTTTGATCTCGCCTGAAACCGTGCATCCGGGAATGGTATCATTCATCCTGTTGAACACCCGAAGAAAAGACGACTTTCCGCAGCCGGACGGTCCGATAAACGCAGTGACGCCGCGATCATCAATATCCATATTAATACCGTGCAGGGCCTCTTTACCGCTATAGGCAACGCGGACGTCGCGGCAGGTAAACTTAATTTTTGGATGAGTTGATTTTAATTCGGTCATGTTTCTACCATCTCTTTTCAAGGCGGTTACGCAGCCAGATTGCCATGCTGTTAATGATGATCAACACCAGTAACAATATCATGATAGCAGCGGATGTTTTTTCGACCCATGCGCGCTCGGAATTTCCAGCCCAGATGAAAATTTGAACTGGCAGAACCGTGGCCGGGTCTGTTGGGGATTTCGGAATTTCAGTCAGGAAAGCCACCATACCAATCATCAATAGCGGCGCGGTTTCGCCAAGAGCCTGAGCCATAGCAATGATAGACCCTGTCATGATGCCAGGTCCGGCATGGGGCAGCTTATGATGGAATACGGCTTGAACATGGGAAGCCCCGATACTTAGCGCGCCGTCACGTATGGATTGCGGCACCGCCATCAGCGAAGCTCGCGTCGCGATAATAACTGTTGGAAGAGCTCTTAAACCAAGGACCAATCCGCCCACAATTGGGATAGAGCGTGGCAGTCCAAAGAAGTTAATAAAGATAGCCAGACCTAGCACGCCGAAAATTATAGATGGAACCGCCGCCAGATTATTGATGTTGATCTCTATGAAATCGACAAACTTATTGCGCGGCGCAAATTCATCCAGCCAGATCGCAGCGCCAATACCAACAGGTATGGCCAGCAGCGCTGTTACGAATAATGTCATCAATGAGCCCAGAAATGCACTGGCAATACCCGCAAGTTCTGCGTCCCGGCTATCCGGGTTCGTAAAAAATCGCGTGTTAAATTCCGCTTTGATTTCCTTGGTCTTAACCAGTTCATCAACCCAGGCAATTTGCTGATCTGAAACCTTGCGTTTGCTCTGATCAATATTCCGGTCAATATTGCCCTTTAATAGCTGATCAACATCGTCCGACGTTGGCACCGTAATGATAAGTTTCTGACCCACCAGATCGGGATTATTATAAGCCATTTGCCGGATGTGATTAGGCGCGCCAGAGGAGGAAATAATATTAAACAACTCCCTTTTGGCTTTGCGGTCTGTAACATCCGGGAATCTTTCATAAAGAGCATTTTGAATAATCCGCCGATAATTGGCCTTGCGCAATTTATCAGGATCGCGCTCTTGTTGCGGATCAAGGATAGATTCGGTCATTTCAACCTCAAGGGTGAAATCATACTGATAAAACGCTTTATAACCCGTACCGACAATACTGATCAAAAGCCAGGCCAGCGCTGAGACAGCCAGACCAATCGCCAACAGGCCAAGAGCTTTGAAGCGGCGCTCTTTGGCATGACGTTTTTTCAGCCGTTTGAGGGCGTGTTCAGAGGCGTGTATGGATGTCGCTTCGGTCATTATTCGTATTTCGCACTATAGCGCCGCACCACAATCAGCGCGATCAGGTTTAAAATAAGCGTGATCACAAACAGCATGAGCCCAAGCGCGAAGGCCGATAACGTTTTGGCGCTATCAAATTCCAGATCGCCTGTTAACAAGGTCACGATCTGCACGGTTACTGTAGTAACGGCTTCAAATGGATTAGCTGTCAAATTAGCGGCCGTACCAGCGGCCAGCACCACAATCATGGTCTCACCAATAGCCCGGCTGACAGCCAGCAAAAGCGCGCCTATAATACCCGGCAATGCGCCTGCCAACCGTGGTCATGGTTTCTGATTTAGTT
>JAHDGM010000065.1:0-6522 GCA_020627655.1 Hellea sp. | reverse complement strand
TATAATACCCGGCAATGCGCCCGCAAAAACAACCTTGGTCATGGTTTCTGATTTGGTTGCGCCGAGCGCATATGATCCATCACGCATGCTTTGCGGAACAGCGTTGATCACATCATTTGACAGGGACGAAACAAAAGGAATGATCATAACCCCCATGACAAGTCCGCAGGTAATGGCGCTTTGCGTCGGTACGGCAAACCCCATGGATTCAGCAAAGGCCCGTATAGCAGGACCAACAGTTAACAAAGCGAAGAACCCGTAAACCACAGTCGGGACCCCGGCCAGAATTTCAATGATAGGCTTTATGATCCGTTTGGCCCGATCGCTGGCATATTCGGACAAATAGATAGCAATCATCAGACCGATGGGCGCAGCAATCGTAATGGCAATCGCCATAATCAAAAATGTACCGGCAAATATGGGCACCGCACCAAAGGATCCGGTTTGGCCCACTTGACCCTCACGGATAGAGGTCTGCGCCGACCAGTGAAGCCCCGTAACAAAATCCAAAAACGGAACTTCTTTAAAAAATCTCAGACTTTCAAATAAAAGCGAGAAAATAATACCAATGGTCGTGAATACTGCGATTAGGGAGCATAAAACCAAAAGACCTTTGATAAAAAACTCCACATAGCTGCGCGCCCGAAAGTCAGACTCGATGCGCATTGATGCCAAATAGCCTGCTATGACTCCAACTATAAGCATCATGCCAGCAGTTATTATGGGGCCTAAAGACAGAGCGATTCCGGCGATCATCGCCAAAAAGGCTGTCCCGCCAGCGGCTATACCCGCGAACCAGCCGTGATAGCCGGGCTGTGAATGATATCCATATCCGGCACCCTTGCCGACAGCCGCAATTTGAGCGCCCGCCTTGCGTTTCGCAAATAGGAAAGAAGCCGCCGTTAAAGCGGCTAATACCAGAACAAGTACCAAGGTAGAATTCACAACAAGTCTCAATTATTGCTGATAGGGTGTCAGGTTTTCCACAGCCAAGCGATATTGAGCGCGCTCATCATCCTGAAGCGGCACGAGACCAATCTCTTCAAGATAGCCGCCCGGCCCCCAGGCCTCTTCCGAGGTAAATTCTAGCGCATAGTCTTGAATGCCTTGATTTGCGGCAACTTTTGCCTTTTTGACATAGAAGAACAAAGAACGGGAAATACCATAATCGCCAGCCGCGATATTTTCAAAAGTTGGCTCAATACCATTCACATTGGCGCCTTTGACGCTATCACTGTTTTGATCCAAAAACGAATATCCAAATATTCCAAGGGCTGACGGCGTATTATTCAAAGTTTGAACAATGGCGTTGTCATTTTCGCCGGCGTCGATCCAGCGGCCATCTTCGCGTAACGTGTGTGACGCCGCTTTAAATGCGGATTTGTCGCTCTTTTTAAGTGCGGCCAGACAAGCATATGTTTTGGCGCCGCCTTCCATGGCCACTTCAACAAAGGCGTCCCGCGTACCAGACGTGGGCGGCGGGCCATAAGCTTCGATGAGAGTAGCCGGAAGAGCTGGATCAATATCAGCCCATGTCTTGTATGGGTTGGCCTGCATGGTGCAGTCTGTATCGCTCAGCGGTACTTCTTTTGCGAACGCCTGAAAAATCTGCTTAAGGGTCAAATTCATTTGCGGCGCCCTCAGCGTGTTAGCTAAAACGATTCCATCATAACCAACTTTAACCTCGATAATATCATTGACGCCATTACCGCCGCATTTATCAAATTCGCTCTTTTTCTGACGCCTTGATGAGTTGGTCATATCCGGCGTGTTTTCGCCGTTGCCTTCACAGAATAATTTGTGACCACCGCCAGAACCTGTTGATTCCACAATCACATTCAGTCCGGTTTTGTTTTTAAACTCCTGTGCCACTTTAGTGGAGAAGGGATAAACCGTCGAGGAGCCAACCACACGTATATCTGCGACTTTCACTGTTTTAGCCGCCGTCGCCGGCTTGGATTTTGTTTCAGTCTTTGAAGTGGATTTTTCACCGCCGCAACCGGCCAGAACCAGAGCCGTTGTAGCCAAACTTGTCAGTAAAATATTTTTCATTTCAATAATCCTTAGAATTAAAAATCAAACTGGGCGCGCAGGTTAAATCCGCTCACATCTTCTTCGGTGACCCCGTTATTGACGAGTGCTGCAAACGCCCCATCAAGACCTGATGTGCTGGTACCCAGATTGGCACTATTGTCGAAATAATTCACACCGATACGCGTATACTTTGTGGGCCACCAATCGGCGCCTAAAATGAAGCTGTCGATATCGCCGCCATTGACCGAGCTGTCCTTAAGATCCAGCGTGTCATAACGGGCAATTAATGAAACAGCGCCCATGCCGCCATCTGTAATAGGATTGTCGACTTTTGGCCGGTTGAATTTACCGCCTTTGTAAGTCTTTTTGCCGCCAAAAAATGTACCCGCTTCCACATACATACCGTTAAAACTTGGATCACTTGCACAGCCATCACAGCTGGCATCTGTTACGCCGTATTCACCGGCTGCCCAGAACTGGCCCATAATTCCAGCGGCTTCGACGCCGTAAAATGTGTCTTTATCGGCCACACGACCCGTACTGATAATCCGGCTTGGAATATGCGAGCCGGTGCGCTGGCGATAGCGGAAATCACTTTGTGTATCACCTGTTTTGCGAAGGCGGACAGAGGCACCTAAATGCACTAACATGTCATCATCTTTAACCGGATTAAAGGTTGCACGCGCCGACGCGGCTGTACCTTCCTGGTCACTATCCGTTGAAAGATTATCGCCAAATATTCCGGCAGAAAATGTATAATTATCACCGCTGGTTCCGACGGCTAATCCCAAGCGCCGGTTAAATTCAAAAGCATCTGTGAAAGCCGATCTTTCAAGGGTTGAGATAAAGCGTGATGATGTCTGCTCATCCAGTGAGTTATGGGTCTTGAAGTGGCCTAGTTTTACATTCCAGTTCGCTCCATTTGGCGTCCACTGAACATAAGCATCTTCGACGTTAACATCTTCGCTGCTGTTTGTGTTTATCTCGACCTTATATTTTACATTTCCACCGACTTTGCCGGAAACATTCAGACGCAGGCGGCGAAGCTCAGTCGCGTTCCAGTCCATATCAGCATTGTCAGCATCTACGATGGACCAATCCATCTGAACACGCCCGCCAATTTTATGAGTGATTTCTTGCGCCTGCGCATAGTCAGCCATCATAAGCGCGCCAATGATAGCAAATGTTGAAGTACCAAACTTAACTTTGTGCATTTTTCCCTCTTACGGTTAGAAACGAGCAAATCCCGATTTCAAAGTTAAAAGGCCTATGCCGAGTCAATGTGACAGCTGTTTTGACTTTTTGTGACAGTTTAATGACAAATGACCTTGGGCTTGCACAGAGTCCCCCTTTTAGGCATTAGGCCTCATGCATTATGACGTAATCATTATTGGCGCTGGCGCAGCCGGACTTATGTGCGGGGCAGTCGCCGGACAGAACGGCCGGCGCGTCCTCATCATTGATCATGCCGATAAGCCCGGCGAAAAAATTCGAATTTCCGGCGGCGGGCGCTGCAATTTCACCAATATCCATTCAGGGCCAAAGAATTTCATTTCTGAGAACCCGCATTTTTGTAAATCAGCCCTGTCCAGATTTACACCGCAAGACTTTATTGATCTGGTCAATAAATATGGAATCAGCTGGCATGAAAAGAAACTTGGACAGCTATTTTGCGACGGGCGCTCGCAAGAGATTATCAACATGCTGACCGCAGAATGCGATAAAGTCAGTAATGATCTATGGCTTGGCACATCAGTTTTAGATGTCCGTAAAGGCGACGACAACTTCGTCGTCACAACAGAACGGCAATCCATAACCAGTGCTAGGCTGGTTGTGGCCTGCGGCGGCGCCTCTATCCCAAAAATGGGCGCGACCCGCTTTGGTTATAAGCTGGCTGAACAATTTGGACTTGAAGTTATCGAGACGCGGCCCGCTCTGGTGCCGCTAACATTCACTGATGATCTGAAACAACCCCTCAAAGCCCTATCCGGCGTGAGCGTGAGCGCCAGAGTTTCCTATGGTAGTACAAGTTTTGATGAAGATCTTTTATTTACCCACCGCGGCTTATCCGGCCCGTCGATTTTGCAGATATCATCTTATTGGCGTGAAGGCGATCCGATCACAGTCAATTTGCTCCCACCTATAGACGTCTTAGAAGCACTTAAAACCGCGCGAACCAAAACACCCCGTCAAAACATCAAAACGTGGATATCAAAGCAGCTCCCCCAAAGACTGTCGGATTACATCTGCCGCGATGTGAAAAAAGAACGCCTCGCGGATATGAGCGACAAAGAACTGATCAATATCGCCTTGCAGATCAATAACTGGTTTGTAAAACCTGCCGGAACTGAAGGGTTTCGCACGGCCGAAGTGACACTGGGCGGTGTCAGCACTCAGGCATTATCCTCAAAAACCATGGAGGCACGACAGGTCCCCGGCCTGTATTTCATCGGCGAAGTTGTCGACGTTACCGGACATTTGGGCGGGCATAATTTTCAATGGGCCTGGGCAAGTGGATATGTTGCTGGCTTAGCCGTTTAAAACGGTTTTCAATTGGGGCGATTTGCTCTAGGTCTCACCCCATGAGATCAATTGACCTTAACGCAGATACCGGCGAGGCCGATACAGCAGCATGGCAGGCCATTGAGGCCGCTGTCATGGGCCAGATCACATCGGCTAATATTGCCTGCGGAGGGCATGCAGGTGACGACATCTCTATGGCGCGCACAATCAAACTGGCAAAAGAAAACCACGTCAATATTGGCGCTCATCCGGCCTATCCGGACCGGGAAAACTTTGGGCGCAAATCACAAAGACTTGGCATTGATATTTCCGCTCAGGAACTTAGCCTGACCATAACCCGTCAGATCACCCGGCTTATGGAAATTGCCGCTGACCAAGATATGAGTGTTAATTATGTTAAAGCTCACGGCGCCCTCTATAATGATGCTGTATTTAACCCCGGCCTGGCTGATCTTATCGCTGAGACAACTGCAAAGCTGGATCCAAACCTAACTCTTATGGGTGCACCGAGTTCAGAACTTTCCAAGGCGGCCAAGCGCGCGGGCCTTAAATTTATCGCAGAAGGTTTTATTGATCGACGCTATACGGATGACGGGCATCTGCAAAGCCGTAAAGAAGACGGCGCGGTCATTGAGGATCAAAAGGCCAGACAGGAACAGGCACTGGCCCTGTTATCCGGTCATCCCGTGACAACAAACACAGGCGGGAAGCTTAAATTATCAGTTGGGACGCTTTGTCTTCACAGCGATAGTCCTGGCGCTGACATAACCGCCGCCTTGATCCGTAAAAGCCTCGAAGCCAGCGGCGCGACTATCCAAGCGTTTGCTCATGGCTGAAACAGATTATGATATCATTCCATATGGGGACAGCGCGTTTTTAGTGCGCTTTCATACTTATAGTTATTCCGAACAGGTCACGGATAATATCCACGCCTTAATCGCAGCCCTCACCCCCAGCGGGGTCTGGGAAGAACTGGTTCCGGCTTATGACAACCTACTGGCGGTTTTCTGTCCTGCCAAAACATCTGCCATTAATGCCCGGCTTGCGCTTGTGAAAACTCTTAAATATGCCCAAACGGCACGCCCGGAAACCGGGCGGCTCGTTGAAATTCCAGTCTGTTATGGTGGTGAGTTCGGCCCGGATATGGAGATTATTCAAAACAGCAGCGGCCTATCCAAAAACGACGTTATCACAATGCATTCAAAGCCCGTTTATAAGGTCTGCATGATGGGATTTGTGCCGGGATTTGCATTTCTATCCGAAGCCCCGAAACCACTGCACCACCCACGACATAAAACACCTCGCGCAATGGTTCCCGCCGGGTCAGTTGGACTTGCGAATTGGCAAACCGGAATTTACGGGCTTGAGAGTCCGGGCGGCTGGCAGATCATCGGACGTACTCCGCTTAAAATGTTTGACCGGGACCGAACCGAACCCTTTCACGTTAAAGCCGGCGATCAGATAAAATTTATCCCCATAAACACCGATAAGTTTCGCGAGCTGTCATAATGATTGAAATCATGCAACCGGGCACTCGGACAACATTGCAAGACGCAGGTCGTCCCGGACACCGTCATGAGGGCATTCCCAAAAGCGGCGCAGCCGACAGCCTCAGCTTTGCGCTTGCCAATTGGATGGTCGGAAACTCATGGCACATGACGGCTTTGGAATGCGTTCTGGGCGGACAGCATTTTCGCTTTCACAAAGACATGACCATCGCCATAGCCGGCGCGGAAATGTGGGCCCAAATTAACGGCCAGAATGTCAAAAATTTCACAGCTTTTCCTGTCAAAAAAGGTGACATCCTGACCTTTAGTTTTGCCCGCACTGGTTGCCGGGCTTATCTTGCTGTCGCGGGTGGATTTGAGGGTGATGAATTTCTAGGCAGCGTATCGACTTATATCCCGGCTCATTTGGGCGGCTTAGATGGCCGGGCCCTGAAAAACAGGGACATGCTTGAAACCA
>JAHDGM010000019.1 GCA_020627655.1 Hellea sp. | reverse complement strand
AAGCATTACGATTTTGTTTACGATATCACTTAAGTCATCATTAATATCATTAAATCTGAAATCCGAGCGCGTTACGCCCTTACATCCAAGGGTTTCATGAGCTAACAAAGCCCACGTTTTGCATAAATTTTCCACATCTTGCGGGATTTTGGCAGGCACGACATGACTCGATCCACCGTCAGCATATTTGGCTTCATAGTCATACCAGCCCGCTTTGGGGATTATTTCTGTCACGGCCAAAGCTTTGCCATCCATCACAGTTACGGTCAGTTCTCGTCCCGGCGCAAATTCCTCAGCAAGCACAAGATCGCCCATTGCAGCATTATCAGCAACTTCTGAGGGAGGTCGGTTAGCGCCTTCAGGAACAATGTAAACACCAACACTCGAACCCTGGGCATTAGGTTTTATGACATAAGGCGGCTCTATGGCATGAGCTTTCCCGGCGGCTAGCCTATCCACAAGAGTGCCTTTGGGCACATTTATACCCACATCGCGCAGGATAGCTTTGCTACGATGTTTATCCATAGCTAAAGACGAGGCCATGACACCACTATGGGTATAAGGGGCGCCAAACAAATCAAGCACGCCTTGTACGCGGCCATCCTCACCCCATTCCCCATGCAACGCATTAAAGATTATATCAGGATCAACAGAATGTAATTGCTCCCAAAGGTTATACCCAACATCAATTTCGACAACATCAAACCCTTCGGCGCGTAAAGCGGCGGCGCAGGCCTGACCTGAAACCAATGACACATCGCGCTCCGGCGACATACCGCCCTTCAAGACTGCAATGCGCTGCTTCATGAAGGCTCTCCGATGCGTTTAACTTCCCAGTCAAGATCCACATATTCGCTCTTTTTGACCATAGCGCGGATTGTCTCGCCCAAAGTTTCAAGATCATGTGCGGTGGCATCCCCGGTATTGATCATGAAATTGCAGTGTTTCTCACTCATCTGAGCCCCGCCGATTTTCAGTCCGCGACCACCCGCAGCATCAATTACCTGCCATGCACCGCGCCCACCGGATTGATCGGGGTCGGGGTTTTTAAAAGTTGAACCACCAGTCTTTTCACGAATAGGCTGGCTCTCTTCGCGGCGCGAAGTAATATTCGCCATGCGCCCTTTTATAGCGCCAGGCTTGTCCTTCTGACCTTCGAACACAGCCTCAGTGTAGATAAGATCGCTTGCCGCTCCAGAGTGCCGATAGGAATATTGCATCTCTTCCAGATCCATGATCTGACGCCGTCCACGTCTATCAAGCGCTACGACACTTTTAAGAACATCTTTGGTTTCCGAACCATAACATCCAGCATTCATGCGTAGTGCGCCGCCAATAGTACCTGGTATGCCTGCGTAAAATTCGAGCCCAGCAATGCCAGCTTTGGCCGCCATTTTGGCGACCTTGTTATCAAGAGCCGCTGTGCCAGCTATTACCCTAGTGCCATTAGTTGAAATTTTAGCAAAACCAGGGCCTAACCTAATAGTGACTCCTTTAACTCCGCCGTCCCGCACAAGTGTATTTGAAGCTACGCCCAGTATTTGAATTGGAATATCCGTGGGCGTTGAGGATAAAAAATGCGCGAGATCAGCTTCATCCTTGGGTATGAAAAACGCTTCCGCCGGACCACCGACTCTTAGCCAAGTATAAGGCGCAAGCTGAACATTGGCTGATAATTTTCCGCGAACCTGCGGCAGACGCCCGAGCAAGGACATCTATGTTTTCTCCAGCGCATCGGCCAATCCTGCAGCCCAAAAGGTTATATCACCTGCGCCCAGGCACACCACAAGATCGCCTGGTTTCAAGTTAGGTTTCAGGCTTTGAGCTAATGTCTTTTGAGTTATGCTTTGGGCATTACGATGCCCATGCGCCATCAGACCTTCAACCAAGGCCGGGCCGCTAATGCCCTCCATAGGACTTTCTCCCGCAGCATAGACATCCGCCACGTAAACCTGATTGGCATTATTGAAACAGGTACAAAACTCTTCAAACAAATCCGACAAGCGTGAATAACGATGAGGCTGAACCACGGCATGAACCTGACCATCTGTCACTTGTCGGGCGGCCTGCAATACAGCCTCAATTTCAACTGGGTGATGGCCATAATCGTCAACAATTGTGACCCCATTCCATTCTCCAACATGTGTAAAGCGTCGTTTTACACCGCCAAAACTATCCAGCCCGGCTCGTACCTGAGCTTGGGAGAGTCCCAACCGGCGGGCAACTGCAATCGCTGAGAGAACATTTTGAGTATTGTGACGTCCAGCCATGGGCAAAAACAAATCATCCCATCTATCCTCAATCCCGTCTACATTTCTAAAGACCACATCAAAACGAGAACCTGTTGACTCCAGCTGTAGGTTTTCGGCGCGGACATCTGCTTGTTGATTAAAGCCGTATGTAATCACACGGCGGTCTTGAATCCTTGACACGAGCGCCTGTACTTCTGGATGGTCAATACAAAGAACTCCAAACCCATAAAATGGGAGGTTTTCCACAAAAGTCGTAAAGGCGGCTCTCAGTGTATCGAAATCGCCATAATGCTCCATATGCTCTGGATCAATATTGGTAACCACAGCAACAGTGGGAAATAACTTTAAAAACGACCCATCGCTTTCATCGGCTTCTACCACCATCCAATCACCAAGACCAAGCTTAGCGTTAGAGCCATAGGCATTAATGATGCCGCCATTTATCACTGTCGGATCTAAATTACCGCCTTCCAGCAATGCGGCAATCATGGTTGTAGTTGTCGTCTTGCCATGGGTACCGGCCACACCTACAGCCCATTTCAGGCGCATGAGCTCAGCTAACATTTCAGCGCGTTTGACAACCGGAATTGACCGTGTGCGGGCTTCGACAAGCTCCGGATTATCGGCTTTAATAGCGGATGACATGACAATAGCACCGGCGCCGCGAACCTGTTCCGCCTTCTGGCCAATAAATATAGTTGCGCCAAGATCACGCAGCCGCTTCACATTAGGATTTTCGCGCAGGTCAGATCCTTGAACCGTATAGCCAAGATTGAGCATAACTTCTGCGATACCGCTCATGCCAATCCCGCCAATACCCACAAAATGGATTGGCCCCGTATCAAAAGGAACTTTTGTGGCCATAGCCTTGGCCGCATCAGGTTTTACCATAATTTGCCTCTCAGGCAGGTTTCGCAAATGACCCGACCAATTTGGCCAGTTCAGTGGTGGCATTTGTGCGGGCGGCACTTCGCGCAGCATTGGCCGCTGTCTCAAGCCAGATCGAATCATTTAGTCTTGCCTCCAAACTAGATTTCACGCGCTCTGGCGTAAACTCGGATTCAGGCAAAATATCGGCAGCCCCAAGGCTTTTTAATGCTAAAGCATTGGCAGTCTGATGATCATCCATAGCAATAGCCAGCGGAACCAGCAGGCTTGGCTTACCCATAGCTGCAATTTCCGAGACTGACGAAGCACCTGCGCGGCCTATGACATAATGCGTAGCTGCCAAATGTTTTTCAATATCAGAAAAGAAAGGTTCACAAATATGTGCCACCCCGGCCTCTTCATATGTCAATCGCGCAATATCAAGATTTTCGGCGCGGGTCTGCTGAACGACATGAAGTCGTTCACGAAGAGTTTTGGGTAAACCCGCAATGGCCTGAGGCACAACCTCGCTGATTAATCTGGCACCAAGACTACCTCCAACAATCAGGATGTGAATAATTCCGTCAGGGGCCTTATAGGTTTCAGGGATAGCTTCAATAATCTGAGCCCTGAGCGGATTTCCCGTGCAGACATGGTTGGCGCCAGACGGAAGTCTGGACAACGCTTCAAATCCGGAAGCAACTATATCGGCTTTTGTTGCGAACACCCTATTGACCCGCCCGAGTACGGCGTTTTGTTCATGTATCACAGTGGGAATGCCAAGGCTTTGAGCCGCTCGCATGGCCGGAAAAGCCGGGTAACCACCAAAGCCTACTACTATGTCAGGTTTCCATGACCTTATAAATTTCTTAGCGGTTTTCACCCCGCGTGTTAAACGTATAGCACCGCCAATAGCTTGAATCGGTTTACGCGGCGAAATAGAAGCCGCGTCAACTTCAATAATAGGGTCTGCCGGAATGCGCCCGGCATGTTTTTGACCGCGTGCATCGGTCAGCATAGCTATCTCCCAACCCTCAGCTTTTAAGCATTCAGCCAGAGCCTGCGCCGGGAACATATGCCCACCCGTTCCGCCTGCAGCCAGTAAAAGTCTAGGCATAATATCTCCGAATATAATCCAGTTTGGCCTTAAGATTAGAAATAGGCACTATCTAGGCAAAATTGAGGTATCTTTTTAGTCCCCAAAACCATATGCGCCGGGACGGCGACGCGTAAAGGCTAATATAAGGCCTGCCGTAAAACACAACGCCAACATGGAAGACCCCCCATAAGAGATAAAGGGCAATGTCATACCTTTTGGCGGTGCCATATTCAGATTCACAAACAGATTGATGATCGTCTGCATACCGATCATTGTCGCAAGACCAGCTACGGCTAACTGACAAAAATAGTCATTGAGTTTGAGCGCATTACGGAAGGACCGAATAACAAAACCCGCCAACAATACGATAATAAAGACCGAGATTAAAAATCCGAACTCTTCAACTGTTACGGCAAAAATGAAATCCGTATGCCCATCCGGCAGTGAGTATTTTACATCACCCTCACCCGGTCCCCGGCCAAAAAAACCGCCGCTGCTAATGGCCTCTAATGCGCGCTCTGTCTGATAATTATCATCCCCTGCCGGGCTTAAAAACCTTTGAATGCGGGCCTGTACATGCGGCATAAAAATATAAGCTATAAAAGCCGCTATTCCCGATCCGATCATCAGGAACAACATCCAGCCCAAAGACAGCCCTGCAAAGAAAAACACCGCTGCAAAACAAAGCGTTAGCAGGAAGGACTGACCAAAGTCCGGCTGTTGGATGAGAAAGAAAACGAGCAGCAAATAGGCAGCAAAAACAATAGGCACTGTCGGCACATTTGGGTCACGTTTTTGAACAGAAAACATCCACGCTGCAAAAACTATGAAAGCCGGCTTGGCAAATTCTGAAGGCTGCAAAGAGAATCCCCCAATACGCAACCATCGCTGCGCTCCTTTAACTTCATGTCCGGCAAATTTCACCATAACCAAGAGCACAAAACATCCCAGCAAAGCCAATACTGCTATGCGCCGCGCATTTACAGTTGTGAAAAAAGAAAGAACTGCCGCGCCGCCAAAGCCCATCAACACAAAAACCGCATGCCGATATAAAAAGTGAAATGGGTTATCCACACTCATACGTGCTGCTGCCGCTGGCGACGCCGCCATAGACAAGATTAACCCGGTGCCAAGAAGACAGACAAAAAATGCAAGGGATATATGGTCGACACTGCGCCACCATTCATAAAGCGGAGAACGGTCCGTGCGGGCAGCCGATATAGTCCGCGTAATCAAGCGGCGCTCCCCCGCTTTGCCATGGTTTCTTTTTCCCGTTGGAACATTTCGTCAAGCTGCTGGACCTGAGTTCTAAAGGCATCCCCTCTGACTTCGAAATTTTTAAATTGGTCAAAACTTGCACAAGCTGGTGATAATAAAACTATGGGATTTTTTGCGTCTGAGTTTAAAGCATCCCGTAGGGCGCAAAGCACTGCCATTTCCAGCGTGCCGGAAATTTTATTATCTACTTTGGCCTTACTCAATGTTTTATGAAATCTTGGGCCCGCCTCTCCAATCAAATAGGACTTGCGAACATTCTTAAACAGAGGCTCCAGTGGGTCGATACCCTCAGATTTCGCCTCGCCTCCAGCGATCCAGAAAATATCATTATAGGCCGTCAGCGCCTGCTTGGCAGCATCAGCATTGGTGGCCTTACTGTCATTAACAAAACGAACTTTAACGATTTTGGCGACAGTTTCCATACGGTGAGCAAGCCCTGGAAAACTCAGAATGGCATCACCAATGGCTTGCGGATTAATCCCTAATGACCTGACGGCAGCATAAGCGGCCGCAGCGTTCTGCCAGTTATGCATACCTTCCAAAGCCTGTGCTTTGTTCAGATTTGCAACTTCGACAACTTTATCTTTTTGATTGCAGTAGAGCTTGCCTTTGATAGCACACACCCCAAAGCCCAGCGATTTGCGCCCTGAAATTGGGACAATACGGCGACCATTGGAAACTTTAAGCTCTGAGCAAATGCGCCGCCCTTCAGGGTTATCCACACCGATGACCACTGTATCATCTTCCGTTTGGTTCAAAAATATCCGGCGCTTAGCAGCTTCATAGCGATCCATATCCCCGTGACGCTCAAGGTGGTCCGGCGTCAAGTTTAAAAAAACCGCTGCATTGGCGCACAATGAATTTGTGCGCTCTAGCTGATATGAGGAGAGTTCAAGGACATAATAGGTTCCTTTATGCATCCGGTCCAGGTCAAGAACACCGCGTCCGATATTGCCGCCAATTTGAGCATCCTTACCACACGCCCTTAGAATATGTCCGATAAGGGCCGTCGTTGTTGATTTTCCATTCGTCCCGGTAATAGCGATAATCTTGGGACGGTTTTCCTCAGCACGGCCCATAACCTCGCGCGCAAATATTTCAATATCAGAGATAATTGGCACATCGAATTCACGTGCTTTGACGGCTGTCCAATGCGGCTTTGGTAAATTATCCGGAACACCCGGTGAAAGCACGATTTCATCAAATTTAGACCAGTCCGCATCTCTGAGATCTGTAACGGGGACACCCTGTTCCTTCGCTCGCTCCACGGTTTCCGAGTTATCGTCCCATGCATGGACTTTCGCCCCGCCCGACTTCAGAGAAAGCGCCGTAGAAATACCCGTGCGTCCCAATCCGAAGACCGCAATAGTTTTACCTTTAAATGTTCCAGCCTTGATCATAATTTTACCGCAGTTTCAAAGTCGAAAGCCCGATGAGCGCCAATACAATCGCAATGATCCAAAACCGGATAACAATTGTAGGCTCAGCCCAGCCCTTCTTTTCATAATGATGATGAATGGGGGCCATGCGAAACACCCGCTTACCGGTCAGTTTGAAAGACGCGACCTGTACAATTACGGATACTGCCTCCAAGACAAATAATCCCCCTATAATGGCGAGCACTATTTCATGCTTAATAGCCACCGCCGTGGAACCCAAAGCGCCCCCCAGCGCCAATGATCCCGTATCCCCCATAAACACCATCGCAGGCGGAGCATTATACCAAAGAAAGCCCAGTCCCGCTCCCACTATTGCCCCTAAGAATATTGTGACTTCTGCGCCCCCTTTGACAAAAGGCACGCCTAGATATTCACTGAAATTATAGTTCCCAACCAGATAGGCAATTAAAGCCAGGCTCATACTGGCGATCATAACCGGCACAATAGCTAAACCATCAAGTCCGTCCGTGAGGTTTACGGCATTGGCAGCCCCAACGATCACCAAACAGCCGAAGGGAATAAAGAACACACCGAGATTGATCCAATATTCTTTAAGTAGGGGAATCGCCAACCCAGTTTCAAAGCCCGGCGCCGTGCCAGCTTTAGGTTCAAACGCCTGAGTCAGAATGTAAACGGCAAAAGCCGCAATCGCAAATTCAAGGATGAGCTTTATTTTACCGCTAAATCCTTTGGGGTTTTGCCGGGAAACTTTTAAATAATCATCATAAAACCCTATTGCCCCAAAAGAGACCGTAACTAAAAACACCGTCCATAAAAACGGACTGCGTAAATTCCCCCACAGCAGAGTCGAGACTACAATTGAAAGTAAAATCAATAAGCCGCCCATTGTAGGCGTACCTGCTTTTTGAATAATATGACTTTCAGGACCGTCTTCACGAATAGGCTGTCCCTTGCCCTGTTTCATGCGCAGCATATTGATCATGCGCGGCCCTAGGATAAAAGCAATCAACAGAGACGTCATCAAGGCGCCCCCTACCCGAAATGTAATATAATTAAATAGATTAAATAACTGAAAGTCCTCAGCCATTGGGGCTAGCCACTCATAAAACATCGGCGACTCCTTTTTGTTCTTTTCGGATAGCGGCAACTAAGTGCCCTAACCCGGTCGCATTAGATCCTTTAATCAAAACGGTATCCCCGTCTTGCAGTTCATTTCTCAAAGCCGCGAGAGCGCCAGACCAGTCACGACACCAGGCTCCGCGCATTTCACGCGGCAGCGCGCCTTTTAGCGAACGCATACATTCTCCAAGAACGATCACGCGAGATACGCCCGCTGCTTCCAACGGCCCCGCCAAAGCAGCATGTAATTCCAATTCGTCTTTGCCTAGTTCAAACATGTCGCCAAGCACCGCAATTTTGCGGCCATTAGCCCTTGATGAAAGCGTGGAAATAGCAGCCTTCATGGACTCTGGATTGGCATTATAACTATCGTCAATCAGGGTGAATATTTTACCGTCGAGTTTAACATCCACAGCCTCACCTCGGCCGGGCAATGCCCTGAAGCCGGACAATGCTTTTAAGGCCGTTTCAATATCAATCCCTATGGCTTGCGTGGCCGCTATGGCGCAGGCTGCATTTTGTATCCAGTGCATACCATCAAGCGGAAGGTGTAGCTTATACTCAACTCCAGAAATCTCCAAAGTCGCCCTTAAGTCTCCAGGCGCTGCAACAGCATTTAAAATACGAATATCGGCATCTTCATGTTCACCAAAGCTAATGATTTTCGCATCTTTCGAAGCAGCTTTGCTTGCTAGAAAATCGAAATAACTATCATCGCGATTCAATACTGCGATACCGGCCTCAATCAGGCCATCGAACACTTCAGCCTTAGCCGCCGCAATTGCATCCACATTCTCGAAATGCGCTAAATGAGCGGGCGCAATTTTTGTAATGACGGCGACATGAGGCGATATCAGCGGCGATAAGTCTGATAACTCGCCAGCATGATTCATCCCAACTTCAAAGACACCATAATTGGTGTCGGCCGGCATGGTAGCTAATGTCAATGGAACGCCCCAATGATTATTAAAAGATTTCAGAGACTTATGGGTAGACCCTGAGGCGGCGCATATGGCGGATATGGCTTCCTTAAGGCTGGTTTTTCCAACACTGCCGGTCACGGCTATGCGCTTGGCCTGCGATCTCACTCGCGCCGCAATGGCCAGATCACGCATTGCCTGCAAACTATCTTTGACAATCAATGCAGGAGCTTGCTCATTAGGGTTTTCAGAAATCACAGCACCGGCTCCCGCTGCGCGGGCTTGAGGAATAAAATCATGCCCATCACGGGCATCTTTAAGCGGTACAAATAAGTCGCCCCATTGCAAGCTGCGCGTATCAATAGACAGACCGCTAATTGTCCAATTGCCCTTTGAGGCTCCCCCTGTTGCCTTAGCGGCATCTTCCGAAGTCCAAAGCTGCCTCATGCCGCTATCTCCATCAATGCTTGCTTGACCTGATTTACATCTGAAAACGGGATGACTTTATCGCCAATAATCTGGCCCTGCTCATGACCTTTTCCGGCAATAATCAAGCAGTCTTTAGCCCCCAATAGCGAAATACCGTGCCTGATAGCCGCCGCCCTGTCGCCAATTTCTTCAGCGCCAGGGCAGCCTTTCAAAACGGCTTTGCGAATAGCGGCGGCATTTTCCGTTCTTGGATTGTCGTCTGTCACGATAACATGATCAGCCAGCTTAGCTGCCATAGCACCCATTTTAGGACGCTTCACTGGATCACGATCTCCGCCGCAGCCAAAAACAACTATCATTCGGCCCATCGTATGAGGGCGTACACTGCGTAATAATTTGTCCAGGCCGTCTTCAGTGTGAGCAAAATCAACAAGTATAGGCGCGCCGTCTTTAGTTCGTCCGGCCATTTCAAGTCGTCCTGCCACACCCGTAAGATGCCCTAAGGCCTCAACAGCCACATCAGTAGCAACCCCCGTTTCCAGAGCGAGACCTAAAGCCGCCACAGCATTTAGAACCTGAAACTCGCCGACTAAAGGCAGCTCGACCTTATAGCGGCGACCACTGACAATCAGGTCAATTTTCTGACTAGCGGATTTTGGCATTACCTCATCAATGCGAATATCCTCACCGGCCCAGCCCGCGCGAATAACCTTCTGACCACGAGCCTCACAAGTCTTTGCTAGCTTCTGCCCGTACTCATCATTGACATTAATAACGACCGGCGCATCTGCTGGGGTAAGCTCTGTGAATAAGCGCGCCTTGGCTCCAAAATAATCCTCAACGTCAGGATGATAGTCAAAATGATCCTGTGTCAGGTTTGAGAATCCAGAAGCCGTAACATCCACACTATCCAGACGGTATTGCTTCAAGCCATGACTGGAAGCCTCCATAGCTACATGTGTAATACCCATGTCTTTGAGCTTGGATAATGTCTGGTGCAAAACGACAGCGTCTGGCGTTGTGTGATGAAGCGGTATGTAACCGCCATCATAACTAACGCCCAGCGTTCCGAAACACGCGGCTTTCAGGCCCGAATAAGTCCAGATTTGACGTAAAAATTCTACAGTCGAGCTTTTACCATTCGTTCCAGTCATAGCGACTAAAGTTTCGGGCTGACCTCTATAAAGACGGCTCGCCAATCTTGAATAGGTCAGCCGCGGATTTTCACTCGCCACATAGGGCATATCCAGCGGCAAATTCGGAGTTGACAGAATAGCCGAAGCCCCATTTTCGATCGCATTTTCAATATAATCTCTGCCATCAGCGACTGTCCCGGGCAAAGCAGCGAACAGCGTACCGTCACTTACAGTCCGGCTATCACAAGACAATTCGGTGATATTAACATTCCGGCCTGTATGACTAAGCGGCGCTATGAGTTTAGAAAGCATCATCGCATTGCTCTCCCGCCAGAAAATGGGCTTTGAGTCGCCGGTCCAGGGTCCCGCCTCACGCCTAACATGGGCGCAATGCGCTCAATGATACGCCCTGTTGTCGGCGCAGCGTTCCACCCCGCTGTCGCATACCCATAAGTCCCCTCAACCGCCTTTGGCTCATCAAAGGTCACAAATACAACATAGGCAGGGTCATCATATGGAAATGCTGCTATAAAAGATGAAACAAGACGCCGTTCATCATATCCATCAACTGAAGGCTTATCCGCTGTGCCGGTTTTACCCATAACAGCATATCCTTTGACCCGTGCATTTCTGCCAGTACCATGTGTTGCCACATAGCGCATGAGATCTTGCACAGTTTCAGATGTTTGCCTCGTAATAACGCGGCGCTTCTCAACGGGATTAACGCTATCTCGCTTGCGCAGCGTCGGCTTTACATATTCGCCGCCATTGACCAAAGCTGCAATAGCTGTTGTCAATGCGAGCGGTGTTACAGAAATACCGTGCCCATAAGACACTGTAACTGTGGTGATATCCTGCCATTCACGCTGAACTTGCGGCGCGGCGCTCTCAACTAATTCAATCGGCACCCTGTCCATGAGACCGAGCTCCTTCAAAAACGCCTGTTGCTGCACGCCCCCGACCCGCAGAGCCATCATTGCAGTCCCGCGGTTTGAACTTTCGGCCAAAATTTCAGGCATCGCCATGGGCGTTTTGCTGGGATGATCATCCCGGATAAACTTATCACGAACTTTCAAAGGATTTTGCACGGGGAATTTCTCGGTCAAATTAGTCACACCTTCTTCCAGAGCCATCGCCATGGTGATGGGTTTAAATACTGAGCCAAGCTCATAAGTCGACATTGAGGCATGATTATAGAGGTTTTGCGGCAAAGATGTGTCGGGTCGGTTCGGATCATAATTGGGCAATGACGCCATTGCGAGAATTTCACCACTGCGAACATCCATAACGATAGCAGCGCCAGTATCAGCCTTAAAATGCACTAAAGACTTTTGCAGCTCATCCGCCACCGCATTTTGAACTCGCAGATCGACTGACAGAGTCATTGCAGGTGCGTTTTCTTGAGATAAGTCTTCTTCGAAAGCTCGCTCCGCTCCAGCAATGCCCTTCATATCTACATCCGTAAACCCAACAATATGCGCTGCGAGCGCTCCGCGCGGATATACACGCTGCGGCTCTGCTTGAAAAACCATCCCGGGCAATCCCAAGTGAAACACAGCCTGCTTTTCTTTAGGCGTAAGACCTCTGCGAATTAAAAGCTGATCACCTTTGCGAGATAATCGGTTAAGAATCGCCTCACTAGACATATCCGGAAACACAGATGCTAATTGCTGCGATGTCTCACCCGCATTCCAGATATATTTAGACCGCGCATAAAGACTATATGTTTCAAGGGTCGTCGCCAGAAGCTCTCCATTACGATCCACAAGATTAGCACGTGATACAAACTCATTAGATTTGTAAAAACTCCCGCCTTTTGAACCACTTAGCAAAGACACCTCAGCCAGACGAATGACCGCCACGATCAAAGCAAACATAAATATAGCGGCACCAATTCGGATACGGATACGCCCCTCGGACACAGCCGCAAACTCACTGTCAGCGATCTTCAACTGACGGCGAACAGGGCCTCCGATATCACCATACTCCGTCATGGACTACGCTCTAGTTCAGGCTCGCGTCGCAACGGAAAAGTTTCAGACAACTCGGACACCGTGATAACCCTATCCACCTTGATTGAGGACAAACCTAATTCGGCAATAGCGAGCTCTTCCAGACGTTCAGGGCTTTCTAAATGCGCAAGCTCCGCCTGCAAAACCTTCACCGCATTTTGCTCATCGCGTAGAAGGCGCTCTAACCGACCCGCCTCAGCCTTGGCGGTTTGCGCGCGCGTTTTCACAAAATACAGACCAACCGTCAGAACAACCCCTAAAAGAAACAATACGAATATTGCCGTACGGCCAGTCTTCTCATCATATCCTGGATAATATGCCCTCATGCAGCCCATCCGTAATCTTCAAGACGCGGCACAGATGGCAATAATGACTCATCCTTATCAAATGCTGCCGCATCTGTCCTGATCGCCCACCGCAAACGTGCCGACCGCGACCTGGGGTTTTCAGAAGTTTCCTGTGCCAATGGTAGAATAGCTGAGCGCTTTGACATATCAAAACTACCAACAAATGCCTTCTGCTCAAGCTCAGGCGCGTAACGCGAACCTGTGGACGGCTTTTCAGAGCGGCGGCGCAGAAACTTCTTTACGATGCGATCTTCCAGCGAATGAAATGAGACAACAATCAAACGCCCCTGAGGCTTCAATATCTGCTCAGCCGCGCATAAGCCCTCATAAAGCTCCCCAAGCTCATCATTAATAAAAATTCGCAGCGCCTGAAAAATACGTGTCGCCGGATGAATTTTTCCCGTGCGCCCAAGCGCCCTCTCCATTAAGTCCGCTAGGGAGTCCGTGGTGGATATTGCCCCCTCTTTACGCGCCCGCACTATAAACTGCGCCGCCCGGCGCGCGCGGCGCTCTTCGCCGTAAACTTTGAAAATCCGAACAAGGTCTTTTTCCGGCATGTTATTGACTGCATCTGCGGCCGTAGGGCCTGACTGCCTCATGCGCATATCAAGCGGGCCCGCCCGCATGAAGGAAAAACCGCGCTCCGCCTGGTCAAGCTGCATAGAGGAGACACCGATATCCAATATGACTGCATCGACCTTTTGCCCAGTCAACACTTTAGCCATTTTTGAAAAGGGCGTTTGCACAAAACTTAAGCGACCATCATAAACTTCCGACAACTCATCGATGCGACCCGTAACATTAGGATCTTGATCCAAAGCGATAACCTGGCAATTAGCAGCCTTGAGGAAACTTTCCGTATATCCCCCATTTCCAAAAGTGCCGTCCACATAAATCTCGTCATCTTTAGGCGACAAAGCCGCCATGACCTCTGAGAGCATGACGGGGTAATGCTTCACGCCTGCCCCCCGGCGCGCTTTAACGAAACAAGGCGGTTCCGATTTTCGCGCGCCAAGCGCCGCACATCACCAATATGTGATTCATATTTTTTCGAATTCCAAATTTCAAATCTAGGCCCCAGCCCAACAAAAGTCGCCGTGCCGTTTAGGCCCGCATAATCCGCCAGTTCCCTCGGAAGCGTCACACGACCACCCCCATCAAAAGCCAACTTGCGACTTTCAGCAAAAATGGCGCGCTGCAAAGCCATTCTGCCTTCGTCGTAATGATCCATAGTTTCAAGTGACCGCATGTAATTTTCAAGCAAGGCAATACCACCGCCCTCAAGGTAATCACCATCGAAACTAGGCCACACAACAATACCGTCAAAACCACCATCACCAACCACGGCGCGAAAATCAGACGGAACTGAAATCCGGCCCTTCGCGTCCAAATTATTGGTCGTGGTTGATAAAAACATATTTCCCCTCTGCGACTGGGATAAGGCCGCTCATGAATGGGATAACATGGGAATTTATGGGATACAATGCCAAATTAGGGGAATATTAAGCATAATTGCTGATTTTTCACCCTAAATTCACCGGCTCACGAGAACATTAACCGAACACCGCCTAAGATAGGCCATCAGACTTGAAGAAATCACAAATAGGAATACATATAAATCCATGAACCGCTTTGACGCTAACGTATTGCTGGACTGCTATAGACGCGGCGTATTCCCAATGGCGGAAAGCAGAGCTGATAATAATATCTTCCTGGTTGATCCTGATGTTCGCGGTATTATTCCGCTTGACGGCTTCCACACCTCCAAGTCTTTGAGCAAAGTCATACGTCGCGGCGAGTTCAAAGTCACTTACGACCACTGCTTCCCTGAAGTCATTTCAGAATGCGCGCGCGCAACCAATGAACGCCCGGAGACCTGGATCAATGGCGGCATTGCCTATTTATACAATGAACTCCATGCCATGGGACATGCCCACTCAGTTGAAGTCTGGAAAGACGACAAACTAGCTGGCGGGCTTTACGGCGTTTCAATTGGCGGCGCATTTTTCGGAGAAAGCATGTTCTCCAGAGCAACGAATGCATCAAAAGTCGCCCTCTTTCACCTTATCCAAAGGCTCAATGTTCGTGGCTACACGCTACTCGACACGCAATTTATCACGGATCACTTAAAGTCATTAGGTGCTGTCGAAATTATCCGCGCCGAATATCACGACCTTTTGAAAGCAGCCCTGAATATAAAAACGAGCTTTCACGCAAACCCGGCCCAGTAAAAGCTATCTGGCCTTACAATCCAAAACCCATACATCGTAGACAGGGTGCTCTAAGGCTGCGATGGCAGGCTTTTCCGCCAGCATCCATCCAGAGAAAATTTTCTCTCGCTTTCGCCCAGCCCCATCAATGATGATAGCCGTACTGCCCGCAACGGGCTCAGCATCTTCATTTTCCGGACTGAGACGGGTATCAAAAACCTGCAGAAACGCCCAAGTTTGCGGAATTTCTTCCGGCGGCTTTTTCTCGCAATGTTTAACGTCGACCCGCAAGGATCCATAGTTCAAGCTACTTCCAACTTTGACCGTAAAATCCTCGGTCGTGGCTGTCACCTTATCAAGCGCTCTTAATACAACTTTATCGCCAACTATATTTTCGGCGCTTGCCGACATAGATGTCGCAAACAACAATCCCGTAATAAATAGAGCGCGCATTAGCCTTCCGGGCTCCACGCCTCATAATCACCAGCAACTTTGGCACGCGCCCCGCCTCGATCAAGACTACCCTTGGGCTTATAGGCATAGACTGTACCAGTCATATTCGGGCGATGTTCTTGGATCCAATCGTGATCAGCAAATCCAGCCTCATCAGTCGGCGGAGTATCATACATATGATGGAGCCAGCCATGCCACTCCGCGGGAACCCGCGAAGCGTCGGCATAGCCTTTATAAACGACCCAGCGGCGCTGACGCCCCTCATAACCTTTATCACCGCGCTCTTGATAATAGACGTTGCCATATTCGTCAGCGCCGATTTTTTCGCCTTTACGGCGAACCTGAAGCAGAGTTCCAAAAGTGGCACCATTCCACCAAGTAAAAATACGTTTTATAAAAGTCCACATAGCGGCTTCCTGTGATTTGCCCGCCTTATGCCGCGAGTCAGCCCTGCGGTAAAGCCTCTATATGTCGCAAATGAGGCGTTTTCATGTTCATTCATGCGCAACAACCCTGTACCGGGACGTTACAAGTCCAGATGGGTAAGCTACAGTATCAATGTGTAGAAGCCGCACATCTTTTAACAACGGCCCAAACAAAGGGATACCCCTTCCGATTAAAACAGGAATACGGGTCAACACCATATCTTCTATCAAGCCGGCAGATAGAAAAGACCGAATCACACTTCCACCATCAATATAAGCCCTTTTCCAACCCGCTAAAGACTGCATTAACTGCTCAGGCTCATCGGAGCAAAAACTCACATTGTCCTGCAAATGCTTTGGGATGGCTGAAGCTTTTAAGGATTTCGTTAGAACAATAACAGGCTTGTTATAGGGCCAAGCTCCAAACTCTAACACCTTCTCATACGTCCCACGCCCCATGATAAGGCCATCGACAGATGCCATCATCTCATTAAAACCATGGTCTTCGACCTCAACGCCCGGCATATCAAGCCAGTCAATCGAACCATCTTCCCTGGCAATAAACCCATCTAAAGACGTTGCTATAAATACGTGACCTGTAACCACCACATGCCCTCCACTCTACATACCGCCATATAATCCAGTCACTTTGGATTTGCACATTTTTCCCAGAGCTTTATGCAGTTTTCCATGACAAAGCGCCTTTATATCCGAAAAGTTGACGATCAGATTTCAGAACTGGTCATTAACCAACCTGAAAAACGAAATGCCCTATCCGCATCAATGTGGCAAGCACTGCCGGAAACCTTAGCAACCGCATCAGAAAATTCAGCATTGCGCGCCCTGATAATCCGGGGCGCAGGCGATCATTTCTGTGCTGGCGCAGATATTTCTGAATTTGGCGACCTTTACGCCACATTGGATAGCGCAGATAAAACCAGCGCTGATATGGCGGCAGGATTTAATGCATTAGCAGACTTTCCCGTCCCCACCATCGCCGCCATCAGGGGCTCTTGCGTTGGCGGCGGTGCCGGAATTGCGCTATGCACCGACATTCGTATAGCTGATGAAACCGCTAGATTAGCCATAACGCCAGCTAAACTTGGGCTCGTCTATCCGTTTACAGAAACCCAAAGATTAATCGAAGCCGTTGGCGTTCCAACTGCCAAAGAGCTCCTTTTCACAGCTCGCAAAGTTGACGCCCACGAAGCAAAATCACTGGGACTTATTCATCACGTATGCCCAACAGAGAACCTGGAAGATACAGTCACAGCCCAAACCGATATGATCCGCGGGCTTTCCGGTCAGGCCATACAAACGATGAAGTCAATGATCGGCGCCTATCAAAACGGTCAACGGGGAGACAACGAGCAGACTATCCAGAAATTTTACAACGCCTTTGGCACTGATGATTTTAATGAAGGCCGAACAGCGTTTCTGGAAAAACGGAAACCAAAATTTTAACTTTGATCCCAGGCAAGTATGCGCTGCGCCGCTTTTACGATAGGCGCCTCAATCATTTTACCATCCAATAGAGCCACGTTCCCTTCAGACGCTTCATAAGCAGCCATGACACGGCGAGCCTTCTCCACTTCAGCATCACTTGGCGCTAAAGCTTTATGGATTGGACCTATTTGCGCTGGATGTATGGCACTGCGAGCGAAAATACCCAGCCCGCGGGATTTTCGCGTCGCGTATTCAAGGCCTTCTATATCTTTCACATCCGGATAAGGGCTGTCAAAAAGCGAAACATCATTTGCAGCAGCAGCAGCCACCAAACGCGAGCGGCCATAAAGATGCGTATTCCACGCATCATCACAGCCTACATCCCCCGCATAATCAATGGCTCCATATAGAGTATAGGCAACCCTTTTATGCGATAAAATATCCTCACAATTAACAAGCCCCTTGGCACTCTCAATCAATACAAAGAATGACCCGCAGCGATCCGGCAGGGCTTTGTCCAGAGACTTTACGTCTGAATGCGCTCCCACCTTAGGCACCATTACAAATGGTAGCCGCAAGCCAGACGCAGACAGAGCCTTTACATCATCTTTATAAAAAGGAGTATCAGCTCCGTTTATGCGCAAGGCCACATGCTTATGTTCAGTCCCAGACAAATAAGCCAGTACTGTCTTACGCGCGCCGTCCTTGCCCTGCGGCGCAACCGCATCTTCGAGATCTATACAAACAAGATCTGCTGCTGACGCGCAGGCCTTTTCAAAACGGTCAGGCCGATTGCCAGGGACAAATAATAATGAGCGATGCATGAAGTTTCCTAATTTCTGTTTGCTTTTTACGTCAGGCTAAAAGCATAGCCTTGTAGAAAATCAGCGATTTGCGGTCAAATAACACTCCCCTACAATCAATTTTACAGCTTCAACCGCCAAGGTAAAGAGCTGCGTCAATCTGCACTCTTGTGATTCTTTATCAATTTCATATATTTCTGTTATGACAGAAATTACAAAAACCCCCAAAACCCTACATGAACTCCCCGAGGCAATGCAGCGGTTTATTCTGCATTGGGGCGATATGGGTTCAAGCTGGGGCGTGAACCGCACCGTTGCGCAAATCCATGCGCTTTTGTTTCTATCCGAAGAACCCCTAAACGCCGAAGACATTACCCATATTTTAGGAGTTGCCAGGTCAAACGTATCTAATTCACTTAAAGAACTACTAGCCATCGGCACGATCAGTCGGACGCCCATCGCGGGTGACAGACGGGACCACTTTACCGCTGATACAGATGTTTGGGAAATTGCCCGTAAAATCGCGGCCGTTCGTAAAGCGAGGGAAATTGATCCAGCCATTCAAACCCTACAGTTTTGCCTTGAGTCTGCAAAAAACGATCCGTGCGTCACAAATGTTCAAAAAAAGAGACTAACGGATATGCGGGATTTCACGGCAAGTATGGATCTTTGGTACAGGCAAATGCAGGGCCTGCCTTCTGGCACCCTTAGCAAACTTGTGAAGATGGGCGACCGTATTGTTGGCCTCGTTAATTTCGGAAAGAAGGAAAAATAGGAGGATAAAATGAAGGTTCACAAGCAACATATCGAAAACCGGTATGTAGCGCGCGAATCTACATGCGACAGCCCTCTTGTCGATTTAAGATTTCGACGCCTGCTCGGTAAAGAAAACTGGGCTGAGCTGCCAGAAAGCGTTCGGAAACGCTTTAGCAAACGTCTCGGTCAGGGTTATAGCGCCGTCTATAAAGGTTATATTGAGTATACAAAGTTAAGCCGCGCCGGCTTTTGGCTGGCGAATATCCTTCGAATTATCGGCGCGCCCCTGCCCTTAGACACCGATAATGAAGATCAAGCCGCTATAGTCACCGTCACAGAAGACCGTAAAGGCGGCGGCCAGTTCTGGACTCGCCAATATGGCCGCCGAGAAGGCTTTCCCCAAGTCATTCACAGCACAAAACAATTCGCAGGACCAACAGGGCTATTTGAATATATTGGCTATGGCATTGGCATGAGCCTTAAACTCAAGGTCGAAAACGAAGCCTTATTATTTTTGAGCGATCGATATTATCTTGGCTTCGGACGGTTTCGCTTTCCTTTGCCCAAATGGCTCACACCCGGCCAACTAACCGTTGGGCATGGCGACCACGGTGACGGCTGGTTCGAATTCACTTTGAAATTGGAAAATCCTATTTTCGGTATATTGGTTAATCAAAGCGCCATGTTTTGTGATGAGGGCGTCATATGAAACTGTATTTCACCTTTGAAGAACGAACAATGGGCCTCCTTAGAGCGTCTACAGTTTTAAGCATGTTCTTCACAGTTTTAGCTTTAGCAGGCTTACTGGTAGGCAGCTTTCAATATGGTCCAGGGATATTTTTTGCAGTTTTCTTGATTTGGATTTACGCAATTGTGATTGCATTGATAGCTTGTCAGGTGTTCGGACACCCCATTTGGTTCTTCGGTAATCTTTTTGGGCTCAATGGCCCCATAACATCGACAGTACTTGGTCTACTTACAGGCATAGTCATGTTAAGTGTTTTCGCGCCTTTGTTAGGCCTCGACCCACTCGCATCAATTGGGATACTTATGACCTTTACGGTCTTCGGAACAATTTGCGGCATAGTTGCCTATCGCGAAGCCAGTAAAATGAGACAGAAACGATTGGCCACATGAGAATCCTTATCATAGGCGGATATGGCGCTTTTGGGGGACGATTAGCACGATTATTAGCCCATAACTCAAAACTCACATTGTTTATTGGCGGTCGCAATTACGCAAAAGCTGAGGCGTTTTGCGCTCAATTATCAGGCAGCGCCGCAGGTTTTATCCCTATCAAACTTGATAAATTTGATCTTGGCCCGGTGCTTAATCGCTATAAACCAGACATCGTTGTCGACGCATCCGGTCCATTTAATTTAAAGCGGGATAATTCCTATGCAGTGATCAAGGCCTGCCTCAAAGCCGGTGTCCATTATCTGGATTTGGCTGATGGCGCGGAATTCGTTATGCGCGTCCCCCAATTTAACCAGGCCGCAAAGCGGAAAAACCTAACGATCATTAGCGGATTGTCGACCTGCCCGGCCTTAACCGGCGCCGTTCTCAAAGAAGCTCAAAAAGATATGCAAGTTCAAAGCATCGAAATCGGCGTCGCGCCCTCTCCATTTGCACGCATGGGGCTAAGCGTGGTTCAGGGTATATTCGATTATGCTGGCAGTAACATTACACGTTATGAGAACGGCGTGTCGAAACCTGTCAAAGCTCTTACCAATACACGTCGGCAAACCATCGCCCCGCCAGGCGCAATGCCGCTTCGTAACCGGCTATTCGCTTTTGTCGATGCTCCAGATCTTCAGGTTTTTGCTGAGAATAATCCCTCTATAAAAGACAGCTGGGTCGGAGCCGGGACAAAGCCAGAATATTTGCTTCGCTGCCTAGTCGCATTTTCAAAATTTCGAGCTCTATTACGCCTGCCAAAATTCAGCTTTCTGGCCAAGCCAGCCCATGGCCTGCTCAACGGATTGAGCCATGGTGAGCATCGCGGTGGTCTCTATGTGAAACTACGCGGACCAAAGATGCAAAAAAGCTGGCACATCATCGCAGAAGGCGAAGACGGGCCCTTTATTCCTTCCATGGCCTGCGCTGCATTAATTACCAAATGGGCCGCGGGTGACACGCCCGCAACCGGCGCGCGCATAGCCGATAAGGAAGTTGAACTGGATAATTTCAAAACATTTTTTGCCACGAGGGATATTCGCTATGGCTGGCGGATCGCCAACAAACAATCATATCATGAATTTGAACATATACTTTGCAGTACTTTCAATAACTTACCAAAAACTGTTCGCGCACTTCATTCACCAACAAAGCCGCAAGTCTGGTGCGGTCAAGCTGAAGTGCAAGGCCCCTCCAACTTACTGGGAAAATTGGCCGGTTTGATAGCCGGAATTCGCGTTAAATCCGGAAACCTCCCCGTTACCGTAACAATCACACCCGGTAAAAATGGCGAGCTTTGGGAACGGAATTTTGACGGACAAAAATTTAAGAGTCGCCTCAAAGCCGGCACAGGCAAAAATCAACATTTGATGATGGAAACTTTCGGGGCCCTTAGCTTTGCCATGGCCCTAACTATAAAAGGTGACCGCCTCTATTTCACCCCGCGGCGATGGTTTTTTCTTGGAATTCCAATGCCACAATTTCTGTTGCCGGGCGGGGAAACCTATGAGACCGAACAAGACGGCAAATTCATTTTCCATGTTACTTTAAATGTACCGATTATTGGGCGTATCGCTAGTTATAAAGGCTGGCTCACTCAGCAAGGAACTTAAAATGTTTTTGGCAACAGCTCTAATCATAATAACAATTGGTTTAGTTCATTCAATTTTAGGGGAAAAGACTGTCATCGGCCCGCTCATGACCCGCGATACAGCTCCGCCCTATATTAAACGCCTGATGCGCGTTGGATGGCATATCACCACACTCTTCTGGTTTGCTATTGCGGCTCAATTTCTGGCCATGCACTTCTATCCTGCTCAAAGCCGTAAAAGCTTCATATTGATCATGGCAGTAACATTCGGGATATCCGCCCTAATCGCGCTGTTTGCCTCTAAAGGTAAACATATATCCTGGATCGGGTTCGGCACTCTGAGTATATTACTAACGCATTCACTCCTCGCCACTTGAATATTAGGCCAGAGGCGCTAACTATTTCTCAATGGCCAATTCACCTGATCAAAGCTTTCAAGAGGCACCTGCCGCCTGGGTTCCCCACCGCCCTGCACGGCCCCAGAAGGTCGAAGGCGGTAAGAAATTTCAATTGGTTTCAGAATATGAACCCAAGGGTGATCAACCTACTGCTATTGCTGAACTTGTAGACGGCCTCAAAGATAAAGAGCGCAATCAAGTTCTTCTCGGCGTCACGGGTTCAGGCAAGACGTTCACTATGGCTAAGATCATTGAGGAAACCCAGCGCCCCGCTCTGATCATGGCCCATAACAAAACTCTTGCGGCGCAGCTCTATGCCGAATTCAAAAGTTTCTTCCCTCATAACTCGGTCGAGTATTTTGTATCATATTATGATTATTATCAGCCGGAAGCTTATGTGCCGCGAACGGATACATTCATCGAGAAAGACAGTTCCGTAAATGAACAGATTGACCGTATGCGCCACGCTGCCACCCGGTCCATTTTAGAGCGGGATGATTGTATTATTGTTGCTTCAGTCTCCTGCATTTACGGCATTGGCTCTGTTGAAACCTATACCGCCATGACCGTTGATATAGCAAAAGGCGATAGCAAGGACCCCCGCGAATTGATGGCACAATTGGTAGAGTTGCAATATCAGCGTAATGATCTTGCTTTCACGCGCGGCACTTTCCGAGTTCGCGGCGATGTGATTGAAGTCTTCCCGGCCCACTATGATGATACGGCATGGCGTATTGACTTTTTTGGTGATGAAGTTGATGCCATTACAGCTTTTGATCCCTTAACTGGCAAAACCACTCAGAAACTGGACGCTGTGAGGATCTATGCCAATAGCCACTACGTAACACCACGTCCTACCCTACAAACGGCGATCAAAGGCATCAAGAAAGAGCTCAATCATCGCCTCAAGGAATATGAGGATATGGGACGGCTTCTGGAAGCTCAAAGGCTGGCCCAACGCACTGAATTTGATCTTGAGATGATGGCCGCTCAGGGTTTCTGCACAGGTATTGAGAACTATTCCCGTTATTTAACAGGACGTGGTCCGGGTGAACCCCCGCCGACTATGTTTGAATATCTGCCCGATAACGCCCTCTTATTCATGGATGAAAGCCATGTGTCAGTTTCACAGATAGGGGCCATGAGTAAGGGTGATTACAGCCGAAAATCGACACTCGCAGAACATGGCTTTCGCCTCCCATCCGCCCTTGATAACCGCCCGTTAAAATTCGAGGAATGGGACGCCATGCGGCCTCAGACTATTTATGTCTCTGCCACACCGGGTGATTGGGAATTAGAAAAAACCAGCGGCGTCTTCACCGAACAGGTCATTCGCCCCACAGGTCTGATTGATCCACCCGTTGAAATCCGTCCCGTATCACTGAACGGCGCGTCTCAAGTCGATGATGTGATTGATCAGGTTCGTAAAGTTGCTGCCAATGGGTATCGATCTCTTGTGACGACTCTGACTAAGAAAATGTCCGAGGATCTGACAGAATATATGCATGATCAGGGCATACGGGTCAGATATATGCATAGCGATATTGATACACTTGAGCGTATCGAGATTATTCGGGATCTTCGTCTTGGGGTTTTTGACGTCTTGATCGGTATTAACCTGCTCCGTGAAGGACTGGATATCCCTGAATGTGCTTTTGTCGGTGGATGCCGACAAAGAAGGTTTCCTGCGCTCTGAGACGTCTCTCGTTCAGACTATCGGCCGTGCAGCGCGAAACAGCGAGGCTCATGTTGTGCTTTATGCAGACAAAATCACCGGCTCTATGCAGCGCGCCATGGACGAAACCAAGCGCCGCCGTGATATTCAAATAGCTCACAATGAAAAATACGGCATAACGCCCCAAACTGTTCTGCGCGGCGTGTCAGACGTGGTCAGAGATCAAGTTGCCGAAGATGACCAGGCCGCCTTTAGCCACAAAAAATCCAATAAATTTGGGAAAACAGGCCGTCCTCAGCGTGGCTTACTAGAAGAGGCCCGCGAAAAGTTTGGCGACAATATTATTGCTGTCATGGCCGACCTTGAAAAGCAAATGTTTGAAGCCGCTGAAAATCTGGAATTTGAGTTAGCGGCAGAACTCCGTGATCAAATCGAAGAATTGAAAAAATAGCAACTCACGCTCTTGTTGCAAAATTGCAACACTCTACAACTTTGCACAGTGTCCAAACTTTTTGTTCATATTTTATACACCATAAATCCTTACTGCCCCGCCTCGCGCGTAATTTACGCAAACAAAAAGGATTTTAAAATGTTGAAACAACTTTCAATCGCCACAGCAATTAGCCTTGCATTTGCGGGCACATCATTTGCACAAACAGGCATGCTGGATGGCTGGACAGGCGAAGCCTCTCTGACAGGCGGAAAAACTACAGGTAATACCGAAACTGAAGATCTATCTTTAGGCCTGAAAGTAGAAAAAGAAGACGATAAGTGGCGCCATAAATTTAACGCCCTTGTTGATTATGGCAAAGTTTCTGGCTCCAAAAACAAGCAACGTTGGGCTCTAGGTTATCAAATCGATCGTGACATCAGCGAACGTGCTTATGTTTATGCCAATGCAGATTATTACCAAGATCGTTTCGGGGCATATAAAGATGGATATTTCATCGGTACAGGCCTTGGTTATAAAGTTATCCTGCCGGATCCTGTTTCATGGAATCTTGAAGGTGGTGCAGGTTATCGCTCTCAAAAGTCTCGCGATGTGACAGATACAAGTGTAACGCCAAATCTTTGGGTAATGAGTGATCGGACTAACGAACTCGCGCTACGCGGTTTCTCAGACTTTGATTACGCCCTGAATGAAAATGTCTCACTATATAATGACACCGAAATCATCTGGTCAGACAGCGATACATACATCTGGAACGAAATTGGGCTGAGTGCTCAACTCATGGGTAATTTGGCTGCTCGAATTTCATACCGTGTCGACCATCACTCAGATGTTCCTGCTGGAACTGAAAAGACTGACACGGCTGCTCGTTTTGGTGTCGTTTACACGATCAAATAAATATCTGAACATTCAGAATTTGCGCCCTGCCTTTAAGGCAGGGTTTTTTATGGCTTATTGAGAAACTGCCCAGGTCGATAATCCCTGGTTGCCAGTGGCAAGACTGCTTCTAATGTCATAGGCATGGACTTATACTCACCCTTGGCAAATAATTCGGCCTGATCCGCATAATGCGGAGATGTTTCATCCAGGGTCGCCGCCCCAAATTGATGAATTGAGTCGACACGAAGCTGACCATCCTGGTCCCAATCCGCAATCATAATATGGGTATCACCTGCTACAGCCGTTAGACCTTTATTTTCAACAAAGTTTTCATAATGGCCATAAATAGCCCTTAAAGTATCCGGGCCGCCGCGTAAGGGTAAATCCACATCACCTCGACGCAACCGGTTCACCTCCCCCCAACGGGGATCCATTCGCCCGTAAACCTCTATAAGTTCTTTTGCGGCTTCTTGCATAGCCTGCTCTAGCGGCATTAAATCTTCAATGAATTCATAACCCATGGCGTGCATCCCGGTTAGAATAGTGATGGCTGCGCGCCGGTCTTGAACTTCCGTTGAACCATTCCAGTTTTTGATCAACTTCCAGGCTTTGAATAAAGTCTCATCTTCGAAATCCATAGCAGCGATTTCTCGCGCCATCTTCCGTAGATTAGAATTTGGATGATATTGCCCGTTTGCACGATAACGCAAAAGATCTTCCCGCGTGACGGCCTCATCTCTGGAAAATAACGCAAGAGCCTGTTGCGCCCGATTAGTCATACGGTTTTCAATACCAAAGCTTTCGGGAAATGCTTCGCGCTTATTATTATATCCCTCTTCTGTAATAAAAAAGGGAGATGAATTCGCACTAAACAACCAGCCGCTCTGCGGGTTGTAGATTTGCGGCAACTCATCAACACTTCGATAGCTTTGCCAGATCAAGGATGAATCATTACCCGGCAATGTTTCAGCCCATTTTGGGCCATCAATTCTATTGGGCATTTTGGCGTTGTAAATCTCACCTATATTGCCCTCATGATCGGCATAAATAATGTTAAAGCTCAACACTCCATTTTGGGCGATTGCTGCTTTCCACTCCTTAAGATTATTGGCTTTGCTCATAGCATACCATTGATCGAGCGCGCCCATTGCCTGCAAACCACTATAGCGTAACGCATAAAATCCATGCGGCGTTTCCAATACAGGCCCATGATCCGACCAGTACATATCTTTTCTGACTCGAAGAGAAAATGGCCCAAACAGTTTAACTCGAAACTCGGCCTTTTGGATATCAAAGTCCTTCCATTGACCGTCAATTTTATACTGTTTGGGCTTGTTCTTTCCATCCGTTTCCAACCTATAAATATCCACTAGGTCAGGGCGATTAACAGTATGCCCCCATCCATGGGTTGGCGTGACACCTTGAGCTAAGATTGGGGTTCCTGGGAATCCGGCCCCAGCTAAATTTAATCCTTCGTCTGATACAACATGGGCCTCAAACCAAGCATAAGGCCCCACCATGGGTTGATGCGAATTGATTACAAGCCTTGTATGCCCATCAGCGCTGCGTTTAGGCGCAATTGCAAATGCATTTGAGCCGCGTACAGCTTCAGGAAGATTATCTACAGAACTTAACTTCTTCCACGGACTGACTTCTGGCGCATCACTAGCAGCCATAAGTTCTTTTAGGACTTCATCCATACGATAGAAAAATGGTGTTGCCCAAGTATATCCCGCTAAAATATCTTTATCTGTTACGGGCAAAATGCCCGGTAATACCGCCTTTGGATTCTCAATGCCCCACAAATTCAATCCGTCAGCATAGGCTTTTGCCATAGCTCGAGCTGGCACTGTAACATGGGTATCCGCTTTCTCATTAACAGCCTCGCGAACGCGTAACAGATCAAACATATAATCCTGAGGCGCGACAGACTTGCCATAATATTCAGCCGAGACCCCGCGGGAGGTCATAATAACATCTTGTATCGTCGCCCAGTCATCTTCTGCATGCGAATATCCCAGCCCAAATGATGTGTCCGGATCGGTTTTTCCAAAAATATGAGCAACGCCCCAATTGTCACGAATGATACGCGCATCGTATGTTGCAGCATTTGCTTTTATGGCCATAACATCTGGCTGAACCCTCTTAGGGGTCTTCAACCAATAGCCTAGCAAAATCGCACCTACGAATAATACTAAAAGACCAACTTTGATGTATTTCATATGCGCCTCATTCCCCATTCATTTATGTTTGATGATAGTATAGAGATAGTGCCGACTAATATTCAAACAAAATGGGGACGTTCATGAACCAAACTAACGTAAATATTCAAAACATATTGGAACAAATACTCTCAACGGGACGCGAAGTCATCGCCGACGGTAAAGAGGCAACAAGCGGCGTGACCGCAAAAGGCAAAGAAGTCGCCTCAAAAAGCGAAGACATGTTGATCGAAAAACTTGGCCTGGAGGATACACCCGCTATCCGAAACGCTTTACGCAAAGGCGTTGGAACCGGCGCAGCTGCAGGCGCCCTATTATTGCTCTTATCCTCTAAATCCGGTCGTAAGCTAGCAACTCTTGGGGGCCTCGCAGGCCTAGGTACTGTTGCGTATAAAGCCTATCAGAAAAATGGCGGAAAGATGCCGGCAAATTGGAAAGGCGAAGTTGTTGGCCTGATCAAAGGCCCTGAAGCAGAAAAACGATCGGAAGCCATTTTACGTGCCATGGTAGCCGCAGCAAAAGCCGATGGTCGCATCTCTAAATCAGAAATGGAATTGATCAAAAGTCATGACTCAGATGACCTCGGCGATATCCTTGATCAACCGGCAGATCCCCGCATGATTGCCAAACTCGCTGATAGCCCGCAGGCAGAGCGCGAAATTTATGCGGCGTCTTGCAGAATAGCAAATGGCCTAAACGAAAAAGAACGGGATTATCTGGATGATCTGGCCATGGCCCTACGGCTTGACCCCGAGCTTGCCGCCCGTATCGAAACAGACATTAGAACGGGTTAGCTCTCTCTAAAAGTTCATACACAAATAAAAAAGGGTGCCCAGAGGCACCCTAATTTTTGACTTATGGATAAGTCTATTTTTACTTACGATACTGCAGAGACAGTGTGTCAGCACGGAAAGCCTGACCGTTTGTGAATTCAAACATACAGCTATCGTCTGTGTAATCCATGAAGTTGTAAATTGGATCCGGCTCGCCACCTTTCTTACAGGTATCACGACCCACTGGACATCCGTAGGCTGGCGAACGCTCGGCCGCTGTATCAGCAACCAAATCGCCGCCCTGACAACCGCTTTGGAATGTGTGGTAAAGACCTAACCAGTGACCCACTTCGTGTGTTCCGGTATCACCTTCATTATAAGGCGCGGCTGTTCCGCCAGGAACTGATTCAGCCAAAATCACAACACCATCGCGCAGCGGATTAGAAGCATAATCAGTTGGGAAGGTAGCCCAACCCAATAGACCGCCATCAAGATTAGTAGAGTAAATATTCAGCGTTGCTGCATCACCTTGGCGAAGTGTGCTTTTCATAGCCGTTTCTTGAGAGCTGCCGCTACTAATGGTCAGCCAGTCTGTTTTCTTTACAAAATTTGTTTGCACCAAATTAAAAGCAAACGGTGTGGCCGTACCACCTGTACCGCCCGCAAATGCATTATTTAACACTGCCATTTGAGCATCGACTTCGGCCTGAGTATTTCTACAGTTATTGCCGTTATCATCGCACATGACGTGGAAATATGTATCAAAGACGACAGTACCTGCTGGACGTGTGGTATCATCACCGCCGCCGCCGTCGCCGCCGCCGCCATTGCCCCCACCGCCGCCACCAGCGTGATCTGGTTTTTTGGCGTTATTGATACGCTTTTGAACGGCCGCTTCGATCATACCGATTTCGCGCTCTGAAAGATCGCGTGTACCGCAGCGTTTAAAACTGGCGTTTTGATTAGCATTGTCCCATGCTGAGTAATCCTGAGCAGTTGCCGGTAAAGATGACATCATGCTGAACGCAAAAACGGTTGACGCCGACAAAGCGAGTTTAGTTGCAAACTTGTTCATTAAGTTCCCCTTTTTGGTTTTATTTTGGTAAGATTTGGATTATCCCGCAACCATATGTAGAAATTTTTACAAAACTGTCTAGTAAAAATCCATGCGCGCTCATAGTTTTTGCAGTTATTATTAACGCTTTAAAGTGGAACATCCGAAATGTTGAAAATTCACTTTGACCGCACTTATTTACGCAAGCCAGTTTTATCGCCGCATGCTCCAAAAAACAAAACAACATTACCCCATAATGGTGAATGCATGGCTACCGTGGCTCAGAACCGTCCAGCCTATATAGATGAATGTCGATCATAACTTGATATCAAACCGGTTAGGGATTAGGTCAGCTTTATGTTTCAGACCTTTTTTACGGAATTACGCTCTGCAAAAATCCCTGTGACCATACGGGAATACCTCACTTTATTAGAGGGCCTCGATAAAAACGTCACTGAAGACAGCGTAGACGGGTTTTACTATTTATCCAGAACCGCCCTTGTTAAAGATGAACGTGATCTTGATAAATTTGATCAGGTTTTTTCTCATGTCTTTCGCGGGATGGAATATCTGGACGATATATTCGGTACTGCTGAAGGTGAAATACCTGTCGATTGGCTACGAGCTATGGCAGAAAAATATCTAACGCCCGAAGAAATGGCCGAAATTGAAGGCCTAGGCGACTTCGACAAAATCATGGAAGCCCTACGTGAGCGTCTTGAAAACCAAGACAAGCGCCATGAAGGTGGCAATAAGAATATTGGTACTGCAGGCACCTCTCCCTTTGGCGCAAACGGATTTAACCCTGAAGGCATACGCATTGGCCAAAAAGAAGGCCGACACGGCAAAGCAGTGAAGGTCTGGGATAAACGCCAATTTAAAAACTTGGATGGTGACAAAGAAATCGGCACTCGTAACATTAAAGTAGCGTTGCGAAGACTAAGAAAGTTTGCACGCCAAGGCGCGGCTGAAGAATTTGATCTGGACGGCACAATTAAAGGCACAGCTAAACAGGGATGGCTGGATATTCATATGCGGCCTGAACGACGTAATGCCGTGAAAGTCCTCGCCTTATTTGACATTGGCGGCTCCATGGATGGTCATGTCAAACAGGTGGAAGACTTGTTTTCTGCAGCGAAATCCGAATTCAAGCATTTAGAATATTTCTATTTCCATAATTGCCTGTACGAGCATGTTTGGAAAGACAATATCCGCCGAATGCGTGAGGTAACACCGACTTGGGATATCCTGCATAAATATCCATCCGATTATCGCGTCGTTCTTGTTGGAGATGCTGCCATGAGCCCCTACGAAATAGCTGTAAGAGGCGGTTCTGTAGAACACTGGAATGATGAACCGGGCGCTCTATGGCTTCAGCGCTTTGTGGATGTTTACCCAAACCTTGTCTGGATCAACCCAACCCAGGAAAAGTACTGGCAATATTCGCAATCCACACAAATGATACAAGACATAATTGGACAAGACAGGATGTTCCCAATGACGCTTTCCGGGTTGGAAAATGCCATGAAAGAGCTCGCCCGCTAAATCTTCAAAGCGTAAACCCTATTCTAAGACTATTTTGTTATGGTCCACCAAATAATGGTGGGAAATATGTCACACGACGCACAATATACATATAACGGGCCGTCCGAAACGGACTCAAATGCACAGATAGACTGGCGGATGAAACCGCGCTCATATGAATTTTTAGGGGCTGAGTTTCATCCACTTGACCCAGTACAAACATTAGCTCGCGCTAAATCCATAACGGCTGATCACGATTTTAGATATATCGTTACGCCTAATGTCGATCACATTGTACGTCTGACAAAAGAACCGGAAATCTTCAAGCCATTATATGAAGCAGCATGGCTTTCAGTGTGCGACTCTCGCATTCTAGAGCTTTTAGCATCGCGATCAAATATTCCCCTGAAAGCTGTTCCAGGCTCTGACCTGAGCCAACAACTCTTTGACAATGTGATCCAGCAAGATGATCCTATTACGGTTATCGGGGCTGATATTGAGATCATCTCGATTGTACGCGGGAAATACGGCCTCAAGAAAATTCATCATTATGAACCACCCATGGGCCTGCGCCGTAAACCCGATGAAGTTGCTAAATGCGCAGAGTTTATAGCCCGTCACCCATCTCGTTATGTCTTTATCTGTGTAGGCTCCCCACAACAGGAAATGGTCGCTAAGGCCGCATTGGAACGAGGTGATTGCAAAGGCCTCGGATTATGCGTGGGAGCTAGCTTGGATTTTATTGGCGGGCGGACCAAACGCGCGCCTAAATGGATGCAGCAAGTTCGGCTGGAATGGCTTTTCCGTCTGCTCAGTGAACCCAAACGGTTGTGGAAACGCTATCTGGTTGAAGGTCCAAAAATCTTCTTGATTTGGAAACAATGGCTTAAGAATCAATAATCATCTCATGCCATAAAAAAACCGCCCATCCGGGCGGTTTTATTTTTGTATAATTATGTGGATTAAAAATCGTAACGCAGCGCGGCACCATAAGTACGCGGCGGGTTAGGATATCCATAGAAAGTGCCTGGCTGAGCAACACCCGGGAAGGCACTCATTAGATACTCATCATTAAAGATGTTCCGGCCCCAAACCTGGAGTGAAATACCGTTATCCAGCGAGATACCTGCAGAAGCATCAAATGTGCTGACTTTACGCTCTGTATTGTTAAGGCCATTTAAAGTGTTAGCAATAGTGAAACCTTGAGCTGTCAGCTGACTGACTGTTGCGTAATTTGGAACAATCTGCACAGGGCTTTCATAGAGGTATGATCCGCGGATATAACCTTCCATACCATTTCCAAAATCATGATTATATGTAGCCGCAAAGTTCATGCTCCACTCATGAATACCGGTTGGCCTATCACCTGTACGGTCAAACTCATAGCCGAATGGGCCAGGCGCATTTTGGAATGAATCGAATTTAGGATCCAGATAAGTACCACTAAAGTCCAGTCGCAAGGCATCAATCGGATTGTAAGTGGCATCCCATTCTACACCACGAGCACTTTGTTCACCCGCATTGACCAATTTGAAACCCGTTCCTTGGAACAGGTTGGACTGGAAACCTTCGATCGATTGATCGAAAACAGCCAGGTTCAAAGCACCTTTCGCGAAACGGGCTTTAAGACCCAATTCAATAACAGATGTTTCTTCAGGACCTGCAAACCGTGTACCTAAACCTTCATTTGGATGCGCAATTGGCACACCATTCGTGGCATAAGCTGTCGTTGGGCGTGTATCCCTTGACAGGTTCCAAGAAGTTGCCTTGAAGCCAGTCGCATAGCTTGCATAAACATTAAGATTGTCAGATACCTCATAAGCCCCGCGAATGGTATAAGTAAACTTGTTGTCATCTGACTTACCATTTTCAAATGCATTCGGGAAACCTGTTAAAGGTGGTAAGAACTGAAACGATGCTAATCCTAACAGTGGATTATTTGGGCTACCGGCCAGATTGATTGCACCTGCCTGAACTAGTGCCAAATAACCATTATAAGCATCCGAAGCAGGAATAGCTACAGGCGGTTGATTTGGGTCCGGCTGTACAAAACATCCAGGAGATGTTGTCAGGATCAGACCGACATTCTGTGGGGAGAATGGTAAGGCCCCAAACAGCATATTATTAGCATCCAGACATGATCCAGAGAACTGACCAAACGTATCTGCCAAACCGCCAACAGTTAGAACCTGAATGCCTTCAGCTCCATCAAGGTCAATCTGAGCAAATGTATCAGTATTCCGTGTCTGAGCAAAACTGACGTCTTTTTTATCATCAGTGTAGTTACCCCCAACCGTGATAGTCAGGCGATCCGTCACATCAAAATCAAGCTGACCAAAAACAGACCAAGCTTCGTCATCCTGCGTAAATCTTGCAGCCGTTCCTGCACCTTGGGCAAAATAGGGCGTCGTAGGCATCAAAATTTGCTCGATACCAGCCAAAGCTCCTCCAGTTAGTAGGTCGGCATAAGCTCGCATTCCAGCCCCATACTCGAGGGACGTGTCAGATGTTATATCTTCGTTGAAGTAGTACCCACCGACAAGCCAGTCAGCCTGATCAAAAGACCCCGCGAAACGCAGTTCCTGTGTAAATGTGCTTATATCATTCTCCAGACGAACTGAGTCAGCTAAAGGCAGGTTTGTGTAATCAACCTCTGTATCATATCCGCCTTCATTATTTCTGTAAGACGTAATAGACGTCACATCAACACCGCCAAGACCCCAATCCAAATGTAGGGATACACCACTGTCATCTACAAAATTATCGAAAGCCCCGTTGAAATCGGCCACATAAGCAAATGGATCATTTACATTACCACCTAGTCCACCAAGATTAGTTGGTGTCGTTATAGCTCCAATGACACTAAGACCACCAAATGCTGTTCCGTCTGGTGTTAGGCCGTTTGCCGCATCCAAGAAGCCGGTTAGACAGCATTGCTCATCAATTTTACTGATATCGTAAATCAGGCGAGCTTCAAAGTTATCACTTGGCGTGAATAAAGCCTGCGCGCGAATGTTCCAGCGGTCACGGTCATTCAAATCCGGAGTGAGAGAATTCGCGCTCTTGGCATAGCCATCGCGCATATTCATACCGCCGCCAAGACTAAAGGCATATTTACCGTCATCATCACCGCCTGAAAGATAACCCTTCAGATTAAAGGCGTTATAATTACCATATCCGGCTTCAACATAACCAGTAGTCTCATAACTCGGCTTGGCTGTGACAATACTGATAACACCCGCTGATGAGTTTTTGCCATAAAGTGTTGACTGCGGCCCTTTTAGAACCTCAACACGCTCAAGCTTCGGCAGATCACCGATCTGAGCCGCGGCACGCGAACGGTAGACACCGTCAATGAAAACACCAACCGCCGGTTCAATACCGGCATTGTTTGCACCATTACCAAAACCACGGATCAGGAAATTAGTGTTTTGAGAGCTTTGCAACTGTGTCACGCGCAATGATGGCACAACAGACTGAAGGTCTTTGATGTCAGAAATTTTGGCCTGCTCTATAACAGTTTCAGGTACAACAGCCACTGCGACGGCTGTCTCTTGTAAAGTTGTTGCACGCTTGGTTGCAGTAACAATGATTTCATCCTCATAGTCTTGAGCAGTTACGGGCGCAGCAATAGCCAAAGCCATAGTAAAAGATGATGAAATTAGGAATGTTTTTTTGAGCATATTATCCCCGGGATTAAATGGTTAAATTAGATATTTCCCCGCGCCAATTTTTGACGCAACTATAACTTAAGCGTTACCGCCTATCCGCAAACAGCGCAAGCCATAGCGTGAGATTTTTGGAACATGTTGCTAAAACATCACAACTCGTCGTCTCATTGATTGCTTCTCCAAAGCTTTAGTCCTAGTAACCCCACATGACAGGTAAATTCAGCATCTTGCAAGCAGAGCCAGAACATGCAGGCCAGCGTATGGATAAATGGCTCGCTGATCGGTCAGAGCTATCACGCAGCCGTATCCGCGCTTTGATAGAATCTGAAGCTGTGAGGGTGGACGGCGACATTGTGACGAATCCTTCGGCTAAAATCATAGCCGGGGCTGAATATGCCATATTGGTCCCCCCACCCGCCTCCGACACACCTGAACCTGAAAACATCCCCCTTGATATCACTTATGAAGACGACGCTATCATCGTTGTGAACAAAGCTTCGGGCATGACTGTTCACCCAGCACCGGGCTCACGATCTGGCACACTTGTACACGCGCTACTCCATCACGCCAAAGACAGCCTCTCGGGCATTGGCGGCGTTTTACGGCCAGGAATCGTCCACAGAATAGACAAGGATACGTCGGGCCTACTTGTCGTCGCAAAATCGGATAAAGCCCATCAATATCTATCCAAACAGTTCGCCCGACACAGCGTGAACCGGCAATATATATGCTTTGTTAGAGGACAGCCTAAACCTCGCGAAGGCAGAATTGAAAGCCGCCTTGCCCGCTCGCCTCACGACCGGAAAAAACAATCCGTTGTTCGCGGGACCTGGGGGAATATGGAAGCATCAGAAACAGGTCGCCACGCAATCACAAATTATAAATATATCAAAGGCTTTGGCAGTTCACCTAAAGCCTCTGTTGGTACAGCTCAATTTTCTAAAATCGTGTGTCGGTTAGAAACCGGCCGCACTCATCAAATCCGCGTTCATATGGCCCATTCCGGATGCCCTTTGATTGGCGATCCCCTTTACGGAAAGAACAGAGCTTTTAATACCGCTAAAAATGAAGGCGAACTTATTCTAAGGGACTGCCTGCAAACTTTCAAACGACAAGCCCTCCATGCCGAATCTCTAGGCTTCATCCACCCCATATCTAAAGAAGAAATGTTCTTTGAAGCTCCATTACCCGATGACATGAAGGTTCTTGAAACAGCACTTACTGGCTTAAACATCTAAAAATATTAATCCATGACTTTATTTCTGCACCGGCGTTCCTATATGAAAGCTTCTGGAGGATTTTAATGTCTAAGGACGAAACACAAACAACAATAGCCAAGCGCAAGCCTCAGAAGGCCTCTGTCGCGGACGCCAGCTATTCTGGCAATATGAGCCTCTCTGTTTCCCTGTCTCCGGAACAGGGACTGAACCGCTACCTCAGCGAGGTTCGCAAGTTCCCAATGCTGGAAAAAGACGAGGAGTTCATACTAGCCAAACGTTGGCGCGAAGACGGCGATACCGAAGCTGCGGAACGCATGGTTACATCTCACCTGCGTTTAGTCGCCAAAATTGCCATGGGATATCGTGGTTACGGTCTCCCAATCGGCGAAGTCATCTCCGAGGGCAATGTCGGTCTTATGCAGGCTGTCAAAAAGTTTGACCCGGACAAAGGTTTCCGGCTGTCCACTTACGCCATGTGGTGGATTAGAGCCGCTATCCAAGAATATGTCTTGCGCTCTTGGTCTTTGGTTAAAATGGGCACAACAGCCGCTCAAAAGAAGCTGTTTTTCAACCTACGGCGCCTCAAAGGCGAAATGAAAGCAATTGATGATGGTGACCTGCATCCCGATCAGGTGAAAAAGATTGCAACTCGCCTAAATGTCAAAGAGGATGAAGTTACATCAATGAACAGGCGAATGTTATCGGGTGGTGATGCATCCCTCAATGTGACTGTTGGCGGCGAAGATGGTGGATCTGAATGGCAAGACTGGTTGAAGGACAACTCAGATAGCCAAGAAACTGTTTTAGGTAAGACTCAAGAGCATGATGCGCGTATGGACCTTTTACAGGACGCTATGGCGGATCTTAATGATCGCGAACGACACATTATAGCAGAACGCCGGCTATCTGACAGCCCTAAAACACTGGAAGAGCTTGCGGGTATTTACAACGTAAGCCGGGAACGCATTCGGCAAATCGAAGCTAGAGCTTTTGAGAAGTTACAAGAAGCTATGCTAGCCGCTGCCGGCAAAACCGGTTTGATTGAAGCGGACCCCGCTTAATTCCCCTTTGAGATATCAGGCAAATCGCGGCGCTATTTTCAGCTCTTTGGCCCATCCCAGCTTTTCGTAAACTAAGAGCAATGTGCCATTATAGTCGAAGAAGCGGTTCCAAAACCCCTTACGAGGTAAATGGAGCGCGCTTTGTGGCTCATCGTGATGGTGGTCATGAAACGCCTCACCGCCTGTAAGCATAGCCATTCCGTAATCCGCCCATTTAGGGGTCGGCAGATGTCCAAGCACATTGATACCATAAACAGTTGCGTGGAATTGAATAGCGCGACCTATCATGAAACAAGCGTGCAGAATCGCTGTTAAAACCAGTGACCCGCCGCAAAGCCAGACTATCAGATATATCAAAGCCGGAACACCTGCATGTAAACCGATAGACAAATGATGATAAAAACGGTCCATCCACACAATAATCGGCCGTTCTTTCAGCCACATAGCCATAGGACGGCTCATATCTTTTTCGTCCCGCCAGATAATCCACCCTACCCACGCCCAAAAGCGGCCCTCCGCCGGATTATGCGGATCACCTGGACCATCAGCAAAACGATGGTGCTGGCTGTGGTAATTCACCCAATCTTGTACCTTGCCCTGCATTGCAATCATCAGATTAATCATGGTGATAATCTGAGCCGGAGCTTTCATGTATCCAGCCTTATGCTGCAACAATCGATGTAAAGGCCCTATTCCGGCGTTGCAGATCAATATGGACAAACCAACTGTAAAAAGACCAGCGGGTACATACCACCACGCCATATCCACATTTTTAGCAAATACTCCAATCAAGATCATAGTGATCAGAACGGTTATGCCGATTGCCGGATATATAAAAGCTGAAAAAGCGCTAGCCAGACTAAACGTTTCAAAGTTTTTGGGAATAGAGATCGAACGAGGTGTCATGCTCTCTGTGAATCAGGATTCCGAGAGATTGTAAACAGCTCTTCTCAGCATAACGCGAAGTTTTGCTAATTGAGTTGTGAATTAGTGTTGACGCGCTCCGTCATTGATTTAGTCTATACGCATGGCACAGGACCTGATGAATTATGAACTTATGACCCAAATGGCACTGCGAGGTGTTGTTAGGGACGCTGTCCGTCGGGTCATCCGCGAAGATGCCTTACCTGGAGCTCATCATTTCTATATCACTTTCCTGACCCGCTACCCCGGTGCAGAAATTGACGAAACTCTAGCCAAGAAATACCCGGAAGAAATTACGATTGTTTTGGAACATCAATTTTGGGATTTGACAGCCAATGAAGAAGACTTCGAAGTCACTTTGAAATTTGGCGGCGTACCCAAATATCTCAAAGTACCTTATATGGCGATTACGCGCTTTCATGACCCGAGCGTCGGCTTTGCTTTGCAGTTTGAAACACCACGTGAAATGGAAGCCTCCGCAACCATTGAAACTCTACCGAAAGCGGAACCAGCAACCGCTCCCGCTGCCGTTGAACCAAAACCAAAAGCGGCTAAACCCAAATCCAAGTCCAAAAAGAAAAAGCAAACCGAGATGCCTTCCAATGAGGAAGACGGCGATAAAGTCGTCAGCCTAGATGCTTTTCGGAAAAAATAACTCCAATTACACGAGAATATCATGACCAAAATGCGCACTGAAACGGATAGTTTCGGCAAGCTTAAAGTGCCTGCGGATAAGTATTACGGTGCTCAAACAGCCCGTAGCCTGATCAATTTCCCAATTGGCGTTGAAACCATGCCTCCATCTTTGATCCGGGCCCTGGGCATTATAAAACGCTCTGCAGCCTTAACTAATCGCTCTTTAAAAAATCTGGATGCCAAACGCACTAAGGCAATTGTTCGCGCGGCCTCCGAAGTCGCAGAAGGCAAGCTAGACGATAACTTCCCGCTCTCTGTCTGGCAGACAGGATCCGGAACGCAGTCCAATATGAATGCCAATGAGGTTATCTCCAATAGGGCAATTGAAATCCTTGGCGGCGTAGTCGGATCAAAAGACCCAGTCCACCCTAATGACCATGTCAACAGATCCCAAAGCTCCAATGACACATTTCCAACAGCTATGCATATATCGGCCGCCGAGGAAATTCATCACAGCCTGCTCCCTGCTCTGCGAAAGCTGCGAAATGCCTTGAATGACAAATCGCAGGAATTTAAAAAGATCATCAAAATCGGACGTACGCATACCCAAGACGCAACGCCTGTCACACTTGGTCAGGAATTTTCAGGTTACACGGCTCAGCTGGATAATGGTATTAAGCGTGTGGAACGAGGCCTTAAAGAGCTCTATTACCTTGCGCAAGGCGGTACAGCTGTCGGAACAGGCCTGAACAGCAAACCCGGATTTGCCAAAAAGTTTGCTGAAGAAGTCGCAAGTTATACCAAGCTCCCCTTCAAAACCGCTCCAAATAAATTTGAAGCGCTTGCCGCCCATGATGCCTATATATCAGCGCATGGCGCAATCAACACAGTCGCCGCCAGCCTGCTCAAAATTGCCAATGACATCCGGTTTTTAGGCTCTGGCCCTCGCTCTGGGCTTGGAGAATTATCTTTGCCGGCCAATGAGCCTGGCTCATCCATTATGCCCGGTAAAGTCAACCCAACACAATGTGAGGCCCTGACAATGGTCTGCACTCAAATCATGGGCAACCACACCGCCATAACCATTGCCGGATCACAAGGGCATTTTGAGCTCAACGTCTATAAGCCTGTGATGGCTTACAATATGCTTCAATCTATTCAGCTTATGACTGATAGCTGTAACGCCTTTACGGATAAATGCGTGGTCGGCATTAAAGCCAATGAAGACCGCATTGAAGACCTGCTTAACCGTTCGCTCATGCTGGTAACAGCCCTCGCGCCGACTATCGGTTATGATAACGCTACTAAAGTAGCTAAAACAGCCCATAAGCGCGGCACAACTCTGCGCGATGAAGCCGTCCGTCTTGGCTTTGTAACCGAAGCTGAATTTGATAAAGTCGTCCGGCCAGAATTGATGATCAAACCCCGTTAATGACAGATAACAATGTCATAAAGTTCGGCAAGGCCAAAAAGGCGCTGCAGCGTATTCGCAAAGATAAACAAGCCGAAGCAAACCGCATCAAATTCGGCCGTACCAAAGCCCAAAAACAACGGGATACATCAATACGAGACAAGCGCAACAAATCTATCGACGATCACAAGCGCGAGACTTAGGCCTGTGAAGAAAAAAAGATCACTCTCATTGCACGGACATAGGACTTCCATCGCTCTGGAACCCGAATTCTGGCAGGTTATTGAAAGTGAAGCAGAAAAAAGAAAGCAGCCCCTAGCGGGACTGCTTGCTGAAATCGATGACCAGCGTGTGGAAGAGAAAAGCAGGTCTGGTCTTGCATCCTACCTCAGAGTCTGGGCTCTGAAACAGGTAATGAAGTCAAGTTAATCCGAACTGGTGACAGTTTCTTCTGCCTCCATAATAACAAGGCCGCCTGAGGTTTTTGGAGCTTTCACATTATCTCTAATATTTTTACCAACTCTTTTCTCTGGCACAAACTGATCCCCCACATAGACAGGGATACTATAGCTCTTGCTGATGCTCTGACCATCTGCTGTCTTCACAACAGCAAGAAAGTTCAAGCGGTGAACACCTTCAGACTTTGGCTGAAACTGAAGGGTCATATTATTGGCGCCACTTCCCATCTTAAACGATTGGCGATTGCCGTTTTTAAAGACTTCCAGCCCGTCAGTCGGATTGACGATAATTTCAACAGTGCCACCTGGATAACGGTCCGAAATTTTCAAATTGAGAGTTTCAACACTTCCTAAAGTACTACGTCCAGAAAAATCATGTTGAAAGTCAATAGCCGCCGATGGTTTGCTATAACCGGTTGAACTTGTATTTGAGATTACATTATCAGGCTGGCTTTGCATTTTAACCGCTTTTGATTTGACATTCACATTTTCGGCAGCGCCTGAACATCCTGCCGTTGTCAAAGCCAAGAGGGTGGACGCCATAAAAGTTTTTGCAAGCAAAGTCATAAAATACTCCTTAATTGCTTATCGTAAAGTCAAAGCAGTAATCGCCATTCGTGCCTTGAACATTATTATATTCGGACGCATCAATTAAATAGGTCTCCCCTGATTGCAGCGTCCGCGTGATTGTTTCGCTATTGGCGACACCAGATCCCGCAGAGGCAACTTGAGAACCTTTATTATAAATAACAAAATCAGGATCCAAACTTGCCGTCACACCGGCAGCGCGCGTCATTGTCAGCGTGTATGACGCTGTCGTTGTGGGCGCGAAAACCAGGAAGTTACGCACACCTAGCTTGTTATAAGTACCTGAGTCATCCAATGAACATATATTCAGCGGTGTTCCAACCGTAATAGTTTTATAGAGCGGTAAAGCGTTTGACACACCACCGCTATTGGTCTCACCAGTACCGGTTGCTCCTGTTCCATTTATTGTCTGAGCTGTCAGCAAAGCATCTACGCCCGCCACATCACCTGTATTTGCCGTCTTATACTCAGATGCAAAATGGAAAATGGTAGTAAAATATGGCGTATTTTTATAAGCATCTGAAACAAGAACATTATAAATTGGACCGAAACCGGCGCTTATATTATCGCTTCCATCTGCAGCGCTATCATAAATATCATATAAGATAGATTGCACCGAGCTTTCATTAAACCAGCCTTCATTTATCGTCGAGTTACTCTCAACATTAATAGCAAAACCTTGTGATTGCTGTGACCCGCGACTATCCCGATAAAACGGATCATCTAAGATCATGCCAGATAGGGCATTACCAAACCCTTCGCCAAATGCCACGCGCGGATCAAGTTTGTCACCGCCGCTATGCGCGCCGCCTATAGAATCTGACCTGGACATTTTGTCTTCAAAATAATGTCCCCATTCATGAACAACAACATGGTCGTCATACTCATCTGTATCATTGTCATCATCGCCAAGAATGTAAACTTTACCATTAGAATAAAATGACGTTCCAATAGCACCGGTTGTAAGATTGCCACTGGCCGTCGTGTTGTTAGGACTCCAGTTAAATGTCATCGCAGGCAGGTTTGCCGTTGTGTCCGCTGCGGCGACCTTTTGCAAGGCGTCATAGATTGGATTTAGGATGGCAAATGGACCAGCCACACGCGTGCCTGTATAGCTGGTTGTTCCCCAACCCGACGCGGCGTTTAAGCTGCGTCCAACATTAGCGGTACCTGTATTAAATACACTACCCTGCATAGTATAAAGGGCATCACTGCTGGTGTTATCGACCACCTTCACGTCCCACATGGTACCAGTTGTCGACACCATTTCAGCCCGCGCCCTAATACGAACATCTGTATTTAGAGGTAATTGAAGTGAATAATCTCCATTGGCATCTGTTACGCCCGTTACAGCGGGGCTCAGAGCCGCGCCTGCTGACGTCACTGCTTCAACCGTAACGCCGCGGGCAGGTTTTTGAGTTATACCATTGTAATTCAGGCCGTTTGTCGTCGTATTAAACGGCACATGATCGAATGTGATTTTGCCGCTAACCGTAACGCTTGTGGGAGTAGTCACGCCAACCACGTTAATCGTAATGTTTGCCGTTCCTTGTAGTCCTGCCGGATCAGTAGCCGTAGCCGTACAAGTTATTGTAGTATCTGTTTGAGTCACCGGCGCAGTAAACTGATCTCCAGTATGATTGCCGTCAGTACAGGTTACATCAGGACCAGAAACTATGCGATCATTATCCGTCGCAGTGACGGCCAGCCCTGCTGTCTCGCCCGAGTTAAGTGTAAGTGTTGTAGGATTAAAGCTAACCACAGGAGCTTCTGTGTCCGGCTGAACTGTTACTGTAAATGTATCACTACCGACATTGCCAGCCTGGTCAGTCGCCGATAATGTACATACCGTTACGGTTTCTACCGTTACAGCGGGCGCTGTGAATGTACCATTGTCATAAGTCCCACCATTGTCACACGTCACTGGATTAATAGTATACCCGGCCCGGTTATCAGTTATCGTCCAACTTATCACAGTTTCTCCAAGAGAGAATAGAGTGAATGTATCAGGCGAAATTGTAACAGTTGGCGCAATCGTATCGGGCGCAGGTGTTATACTCACTGTAAGAGTTGCTGTTGAGCTGTTCCCTGCTGCATCTCTAGCTGTTGCAGTACAAACACTTGTGGTATCCACAGCAACATCAGGGGCGGTAAAAGTATTGTTGGTAAATGAGCCGCCATTGGTACAGGACACAGTATTAGATGTCACACCTACATTATCCGATGCGCTTAGTGTGGAGCTTCCAGTTGCGCCGCCTTGCACTGATAAAGTATTTGGCGAAAATGACACAGTTGGCGCAGTTAGGTCTGTATTGGTGCCGCCACCTCCGCTAGATCCGGAACTCCCGCCCCCGCAAGCTGCTAGGCTGAGACACGCCGCTGAGAGAAGATAAGTCTTGAAGTTGGACATCATAGTCAATCCCGTATTCTGGTTAGATATAAGCAACATAACGGCTTGTTTTAAAAGTTCCTACTACAAATAAGATGAACGGAATACAAATCTAACCCTTTTAACCGCATTCTGTCCGTATTTTAATCTTTCCCAAAATTCTTATCTATGACACGCCTAGCAATCCCGCCCCAGAGCGTTATGTTCACCCTATGTCTAGCCCTGATTCCTTCCGTCCGGCCCCGCCGCCACCTGCGCGCGGCCCTCTATCCGCGCAGGCTATGCCTATGCGGACGGAACAAAACGACTATCTAAGCGGCTTAAATCCAGAGCAAAAGGACGCCGTACTGACAACAGAAGGCCCTGTTTTGGTTCTCGCAGGTGCCGGAACAGGCAAAACAAGGGTTTTGACTTGCCGCCTGGCCCATATTTTAGCAGGCGGCCTGGCCTATTCATCACAAATCCTGTCAGTGACGTTTACCAACAAAGCCGCTAGAGAAATGCGCGAGCGCGTAAGCGACCTGATTGGACAGACAGTCGAAGGCCTGCCATGGCTTGGAACTTTCCACTCTATTGCTGCAAAAATACTCCGCATTCATGCTGAACTGGTCGATTTGAAATCAAGCTTTACCATTTTAGATACTGATGATCAGATCCGCCTACTTAAACAAATCATCAAAAGCGAAGATATTGACGAAAAACGATGGACGCCGCGATATCTGGCCACGCTAATCGACAATTGGAAGAATAAGGGCCTAACGCCTGACAAAATTACAGCCAAGGAAAGTTTCCGCTTCGCCGAAGGTAAAGGGGGCAAGCTTTACGCAATCTACCAAGGGCGTCTCAAAACCTTAAATGCTTGTGATTTTGGGGACTTACTCCTTCACAATATTACTATTTTTACAAAATATCCTGACGTGTTGGCAAAATATCACCAAAAGTTTCGATATATCCTAGTGGATGAGTATCAAGATACAAATGTCTGCCAATATCTCTGGCTCAGGCTTCTAGCCCAAGGAACCGGTAATCTCTGCGTTGTCGGCGATGATGATCAATCAATCTATGGATGGCGCGGCGCTGAAGTCGATAACATACTACGGTTTGAAAAAGATTTCCCCGGTGCAAAGGTTGTGAAATTAGAGCGAAATTATCGCTCCAGCGGCAATATCTTAGGTGCTGCTTCTGGTCTTATTTCAGCCAACCAGGACCGCCTGGGTAAAACATTATGGACTGAAGATGACGGCGGTGAACTCGTCACGGTAACAGGCGTTTGGGACGCCCCTGCTGAAGCACGGTTGATATCCAATGAAATTGAAAATTGGAAAAGCCGGGGGCGTGATTACAATCACATTGCGGTTCTTGTCCGCGCGTCACGGCAAATGCGAGCCTTTGAAGAAAGATTTATAGCGCTTGGCCTGCCATATCGCGTCATTGGCGGACCTCGCTTTTTCGAACGGCAGGAAATTCGCGACGCCCATGCTTACCTTCGCCTTGTTATATCCGAGACCGATGATCTCGCCTTTGAACGCGTAGTCAATGTTCCCAAACGCGGCATTGGACAAACCACCATACAGAAACTCCAAATGGCCTCTCGCGCCATGAGTAAAAGTCTTGAGCGAACCACGCAAGAATTGGTGAAAACAGATGAGATACGCGGTAAAGCCCGCCAGGCTCTCAAAGCCTTTACGCTCGATCTTCAGCGCTGGCGAAATGATGCAAAAGCGCTTAATCCAGTGGATCTCGCCGAGCGTATTTTGGATGAGTCCGGATACACGCAGATGTGGCGTGACAATAAGGACGCCAAGTCCCAAGGGCGTCTCGAAAACCTTAAAGAACTTATGCAGGCTATCAGCGAATTTGATACGCTTGAAGGCTATCTTGAGCACGTTTCTCTGGTTCTGGATATCGAGTCAGGACCTCAAGAAGATGAAGTGTCATTAATGACACTTCACGCCGCAAAAGGCCTGGAGTTTCCACTGGTCTTTCTACCAGGATGGGAAGAAGGCGTCTTCCCATCGCAAAAATCCCTTGACGAAAACGGTCTGGCCGGACTGGAAGAAGAACGACGTCTTGCCTATGTCGGCCTGACCCGCGCCCGCGAGAAAGCCAAAATATATTTTGCCGCCAATCGGCAAGTTTATGGATCCTGGCAATCCAGCATCCCATCGCGTTTCATCGATGAGTTGCCGCCTCAACATGTGACAGCTGAATCCGATACGGGATATTATGATCACCGCGCCTTTGCCGAAGAAGTATCCGAAAGTTTCGTCTCAAGTTTTGATCGAAATCGGAGTTCCCCGGGATGGCAGCGCTACCAACGAAACAAACAAAGCGCCCCTGTCATTGACGGTTCTGCCCGGCGGCGTAATGCGCCTCAAAAACAGTCAGATTTTGCTGTGGGCGAACGTATATTTCATCAAAAATTCGGCTATGGCACAATTCAATCCGCCGACGGGAGCAAGCTAACCGTAGCGTTTGAAAAAGCCGGTGAGAAAAAAGTAATTGATAGTTTTGTGGAGAAAGTCTGAGATGATCCGTTTCCTATTACTTGTCTTGTCTGTTTTGGCCCTAACGGCCTGTTCGTCAAACCCAACGAAACTCAACATCATGCAAATCAATGGTCTTAATGACGATATTAATGATGATGGATCATTTAAAGGGTTAGAGTTTCTTGCAAACTCGGTCGCAAATGACGGAAAAAACCGCATCAACATCTTCTACTTACACGGCATTGGCTGGACCGAAGACCCTGAAAACGATCCCCTTGCCGGGAACTTTATGGCAGGCATTGCCAATGCCTATGGCCTTACGATTGAAGGCAACATACTCGAATCCCGATGCGGTATAAAAGATAATGACGGAGAAACCGAAAGAGTTTCCACCTCAATAGACATTACGACAGGTGACCAGCCTGTAATTTATGAAACTGTCATTCCCGGTGTTCAGCTCAAACTGGATAAACTGGTCTGCCTGGATCGTCAGACATTAAAGGTCAGTGATGATCTTGAATATGTCGTCTACCGTGTTTTCTGGGATGAAATCTTTTGGGAAAGACTTCAAGATCCTCATGTCGGGCAAGACGATCACTTAGGTTACTCACGAAGTCTCACTCAATTACGCCGTAAGTATAATCGCCGCCTCAAAGATGAAATGGTCAATTACGGCTTTTCTGACGCTGTGATGTATCTTGGCCCGGCTGGGCAGCAAATTCGATATGCTATTAAAGGCGCTATGTGCTCTGCAGCCATGGACGCAGCAGGCACAAGCTTTAAACAGCAAGGCAAAATGATATCTGCCGATCAGGCCTGTAATATGGCAGATCAAAACTTATCTGAAATCAATCAATTTGCATTTGTGAGTGAAAGTCTGGGCAGTAAGATCACTTTTGATGTGATGCGGGAAGCCATGACAGACCAGCGCAGTACAATACTGGACAAGATGATTGCCGGTACTGAAATCTATATGATGGCCAATCAGATTGCTTTGCTTTCGCTGAGCGACTTGTCATCAACGCCTGTTAAGCCCGCCCAATATGACAAAGATAGGCCTCGTCCGCGTATCATTGCCTTATCGGAAATAAACGACTTTTTATCCTATGAAATAAATCCATTTTTTGAAAACCTCTGGAATCAGCAATATGTTCCCGAAGGTCAACAGCGCCCACAATTTGATTTTCGCGCACGAGAAAATTTAAGCCATGCTCTTGGCTTTGACTTTGTCGATATACGCCTTGAATTCGCCGACCCAATCGTCGGACTGATCAAAGATTTTGTCGACCCTCTACAGGCCCATTCCAAACATGTATCTGAACCGGAGCTTGTTTTGTTAATGCTCTGCGGCGCACAAAGCGGCTCGCAAAATGACGAAAGCTGTCTCGCCAAATCTCTGGCTGAGATAAATTAGATGCAAGGCTTGATGTGACCTTACAACTCCACGCTCTTTATATTCGCGGGCCTCAGACTAAAGTTTTCGAGCTGGCAGATGCACTGGGATTTGAAACCGAAATTGAAGCATTGGCCGTCTCTATTTTTGAAGATAGTTCTGACGGACGGATGTTCCATCTTCAAGCCTTGTATCAAACAGCTGAAAACGCTGAAACGGCACTGGCTAATCTCGACGTTACGAAAAACCTTGAATGCTTTATTACACAGCTTCCTGATGAAGACTGGGTTACGCTCAGCCAAAAAGGCCTGCCGCCCGTCGAGGCCGGGCGTTTCTGGGTATATGGGGCCCATGATGCTGACAACATTCCTGAAAACTGCCCTTGGCCTATTCATATTGAGGCCGGCCAAGCATTCGGGACTGGTCATCACGGCACGACAAAAGGCTGCCTGTTAATTTTCGACGAAATTTTGAAAAACGGAAAAATACCGAGTAAAATCTTGGATCTGGGATGCGGTGCCGGAACCCTGGCAATCGCTGCCGCGAAAGCGCTGGCGACACCGATCATTGCCACAGATATTGACCCGGATGCCGTGGCTGTCACGATTGACAATGCAAAACAAAATGCGGTCGAAAACCTTATTTCAACCTATCCAGCCGACGGTTTTGAAAGTGATGTCTTGAAAGATCAAAAGTTTGATTTGATTTTTGCCAATATATTAGCTGGACCTCTAATGGAACTTGCCCCTGACATCGCATCGGCTCTATCAGAAAACGGGCACGTTATCTTATCTGGAATACTGGATGAGCAAGCCGATAAGGTTATGGCCTGCTTCATGGAAGCCGGTATCACCACGAAAAAAGGCCCCTCCCTTTCAGGATGGACCTCATTACTAGGTTCTATGCGTGAATTGACGCTTTAGATCGCGCGGTTCGCCCTGCGATCACGGCGAGCATTCCGGCGCGTAATCAAGCTAGCCATGTTACGATCACGGCGTGACTGAGCACCTTCAAATGTCGGCGTAAATGTCCGAACGGCTTCAACTGTAAATTCACGACCATTAAAATGAGTGGTCATATCGGTCTCCTGTTTTGTTGATCTATATGTATGATTTTCAGACCAAAAAGAGAACCGCCAGAGACGCCGACAAAGCTATGCAGTTTTGCATAGCGAGTAAGTTTTGGTAGTTATCCCCTTTACATACGGTGCTACAATATCTATATAATAGGTATGAAACAGACCGTTCAATCCTTCTTCAAACGCTTCCCAGATGATGAAACATGCCTAGTGCATTTATTTGAGTCTCGCTTTGGTCAAGGCCATGAGTGCCCTAAGTGTAAGCGCTCTGCAAAGTGGTATAGAATTAAAGCAGAACGGGCTTATTCCTGCCAGTGGTGCGGTAATCATCTTCACCCTACCGTAGGCACGCCATTTGCCAAGTCTCGTACATCCTTACAGTTATGGTTCTTTGCTATATTCCTATTCGTAAAGTCCCGTAATGGCGTGTCAGCGAAGGAATTAGAGCGCCAGCTAGGTGTTACCTACAAGACTGCTTGGCGCATGGGGCATGAAATACGTAAGCATATGGCGGCTGTAGACGGTAATGGCCCTCTAGGCGGCTTAGGTAAAATTGTACAGATTGATGAAACTTTTGTTGGCGGCTATAAAAAGGGCGCTAAAGGCGGCAAAGATAAAGCTATCGTTATGGGTATGATAGAGGAAGACGGCAACGTCATGACGCATGTGGTCAAAGACCGCAAACGCCTAACGCTTTACCCGATTATCAAAGAGAATCTCCTAGAAGGCACTGAAATACATACGGATGAACTGCCAGCGTATAACCGCCTCGCTTATGATCGTGATTATAAATACAAAAGTGTAGACCACAGCGCGAAACAGTATGTCGGGCCAGAAGGCGAGTCTACGAACTCTGTCGAAGGCTTTTTCATGCACCTAAAACGCACGATCAAAGGCACTCATATATGGGTTTCACAGAAGCACCTAAGCAAGTATGCGGGTGAAACAGAGTTTATCTATAATCGTCGTAAGCGTCCTGAGACTATGCTTCCTGAGCTTTTGACGGTGTTCCCGCAGAGATCATAGACTGCACGACCTTATCGAAGTCTTGTTCTTCGATTTCATCACCCTCACGTTCCTTAATGAATTGCTTCATGGCTTCGGGGTCTTTTTGGGCTTGTTTAAGTGTTGGCATTATTGAAGCCTATCCCAAAAACTTGTTTGACGTAAACCAACCCTACATTCTGGGCTTGAGTGATAGCTAGAAAATCTCCAATTCTGCTCGC
>JAHDGM010000018.1 GCA_020627655.1 Hellea sp. | reverse complement strand
GTCACGCCATACTGTAAGATCTAAAGATACAGATAAAGCGTTCACAACGGATACACCAACGCCGTGTAGCCCGCCCGATACTTTGTAAGAATTTTGATCAAACTTCCCGCCAGCGTGAAGCTGGGTCATGATGACTTCAGCGGCTGAGATGCCTTCCTCTTCGTGGATGGCAACCGGTATACCGCGCCCATTGTCACGAACTGAACAGGAACCGTCAGGATGCAGTGTTACTAAAACCCGGTCAGCATGGCCGGCCAAGGCTTCATCAATCGAATTATCAACGACTTCATAGACCATATGATGCAGTCCTGAGCCGTCATCCGTGTCGCCGATATACATGCCGGGACGCTTTCTGACGGCATCGAGTCCTTTGAGAACTTTGATGCTGTCGGCGCCATATTCGGCTTGATTTTCTTCAGAATTCTGGGCGGGGTCTGCCATGAAAAATCCGTTCGTCGAATCACGTTAAAATTACCCTGCCAATATAATAGATTTATAGCTGAAAAGCGAGGGTGAGAGATCTCAAAAAACCCAGTAAATACATGATTTTCAGGCCGTATTAGCCATATATAGGACGCAAAGCGCTCAGCCTGAAAATAAGGGCGCAAAGCAGTGTAATTGGCACTGTCAAAATGAACCAGAAAATTGCATGAATGGCCAGTGAAGTGCTGATAAGATACGTAAAACCGGGATCAGTATCAGCAGTGAGTGCGTAGACGATTATGTAGAGGGTTCCAAAGGCAATCTGCATGACCGTTGCGGTGATCAGGCTGACCTCCACGACATTCCAAAAATCTATTTTTTGTCGTTTGGCAATGATTGACTGACTAATGATTGCAACAAGGGGCGCGCCTAGTAAAAATGTTAGTGCCACAGGAAGGCTAACGCTACGATCAGCATAATTCATAGTGCCAAATGCACCCGACATGATCAAAAGCCCAATGATTATGGGCAAAACCGAAGCATAAAAGGCACCAATTCGAGCATGTCGTCTCGCAGGCTGTTTTAATGTATAATTGCGCAGCATGTTTTCCGTCTTATGATTAGTGCGATAACATAAGGGATGAGTGTGGCAGGTTTATGGCAAGGATTACCGAAATCAGTTTATCGTTACTAAGTCGTTTAAGATTGTTTCTCAATAAGGTCTTTCCCTCGCGCGCGCCCTGAATTTACCACATCAGATACTTCGTGCCAGACAAGGTCTGAGCTATCTTTCATGTCTTGCAATATGCGGGTGGGTTTGCTGTCCCAATCCAGCCAGCTATCCCAATGTTCTTCCGGGAGCCTGACCGGCATGCGGTGGTGTAGATGTTTCATCTCGCCATCGGCGGCAGTGGTCAGAATTGTAGCGGATAAAAGTGTGATACCTTCATCAACACGCCACTGATCCCAAAGAGCCGCAAAAGCACATATTTCCTCGTCTTTTTCATGGATGAAAAAAGGTCTTTTGGAGCCCTCAAATCGGTCCCATTCATACCAGCCATTTGCGGGAATTAAAGCCCGCCTCCGCTTAAAAGGAGTTCGGAAACTCGGTTTTTCATCCGCCGTTTCTACGCGTGCATTAAATAAGGGCCGCCCTTCTGGAGGAGATTTTTTCCAATGGGGGTGCAGGCCCCAGCGCATAGGGACAACTTTGGCGGTGCGGCGACCGTCCAGCGCGATAACTGGAATTACAGTGCCGGGCGAAATATTGTAGTTAGGTTCCCAATCCCATAGGCCGTCATTTCCGATTGCCGCATGATAGCGAGCGGCAATTTCAGCGAGTTTTTTATATAGGGCAAAGCGTCCGCACATGATAGGAACGATAGGATATGACTGACCAAAATAAAAGTCCGATCGAGTGCGTAGGTGTTGTTTGTTTTCGCGAAAATGAGGTCTTGCTTATTAGACGAGGGCAGGCACCAAGAGCTGGACAGTGGTCAATTCCAGGGGGACGAATACAGCCGGATGAAAACGAGAAGACCGCTGCGTTGCGAGAGCTTACTGAAGAAACATCGGTTCAGGCAGAACTGATAGAGAAGATCGAGACAGTTATTACGGAGATTGATGAAAAAACCTATCATTTGCATGATTATGTGGCCCGTTGGATTAGGGCCAAGCCAATGGCTGGAGATGATGCTGTAGAGGCTTGTTTCGTATCTTTGGATGATATTGAGACATTTGGTATGTGGACGGAAACAGAGCGGATAATCCGTAAGGCCTATGAAATGTTATATTCTGAGCAGTCAAACTGAAAAAGATCGTTTCCAGACGTTTGTTTTTTTTCTATCATATTGCCATGAAACGCCTAAGCGCCATAATCCTGTTGTTTTTAGCAATTCCTGTAAACGCCCAAGCCCCAGACGCTGATAAAGCACGCGAAGCAGCCGAGCTTAGGGTCGAAGCGGATATGGTTCAGATGAATTCCATTGTGGAAGCTATGGCTAAAAACCTTGGGCAGCTCCATTATCTCCGGCAGCTTTGTTTTGGCTTTTCGGACCAAAAATGGCGAAACTATGCGAGTCAAATGATGGACCTGGAATCCACACTCGACCCATCCCGCCGAAGCAATATGATTCAAGCTTATAATAGTGGCTATCATTTGGAACAGGACAGGCACAGTACCTGTAGCGAATCTGTAACTCTGGACGTAGCGGCTTTAGCTGAGAACGGTCGAAATCTGGCAGCCATGCTGGGCGACCCTTATCGGGAGCATTAAAGTGAGTTTCTTGAGGCTTCTTCCATTGTTAATGAGCGTGCCTGTTTTAGTTGCGTGTGCAAAAGCGGTTAAACAGGCTCATGATAATACACGGCCCTTGTCGTCACTTGCAGGATCAGAATGGGGTTTTGATGGAGTGGATGGTCCATTTGTTCAATTTCGGGCCAAAGGTGAAGTGAGCGGATCCGGGGGCTGTAATAATTTCTTTGGTACATATGAGCAAAATGGCGACCGGCTAATCCTAGGGCCTTTAGCCAGCACCAAAAAAGCCTGTATTGGCCCAGCTATGGAAACGGAGCGGCAGTTTTTATCGTCATTGCAAAACGCCCATCACGTTGAGGCGACGCATCTCAGGCTCAAAGTGTTTGCAGAAGACGGTTCAGAGCTCTTAAGCTTGGTTCGGCGGGATTGGGACTAAGTGTCAGGTGTTAGAGACTAACCGCCATTCCAATTCTTCAGCAGCGTGGAACGGGACAATATGCGTGCCATCTGCCGACACAGTTTCAGGAATTTCGGTTGTCTGACGCACCAAGGTGATTGTCTCGCTATTGACCGGCAGTCCGTAAAATCTTGGCCCATTAATTGAGGCGAATGCTTCAAATTTATCCAAAGCATTTTCTTCATCAAAGGTTTTGAGATAGCTCTCCAAAGCGCAAGGCGCGTTAAAAAGACCAGCGCAGCCACAGGCCGCTTCTTTTTTACCAATAGCATGAGGGGCCGAATCCGTCCCTAGGAAAAACTTTTCAGATCCTGATGTGGCGGCTTTGCGCAGGGCGAGACGATGTTTTTCCCGTTTGGCTACAGGCAGGCAGTAATAATGGGGCCGAATACCTCCCTGGAAGATGGCGTTGCGGTTAAATTCCAAGTGATGGGGGGTGATGGTAGCTGCAATATTTGACCCGGCTTCAGTTACAAACTCAGCCGCTTCTTTGGTGGTTATATGTTCAAATACGGTTTTAAGTTCAGGGAAATCGGATAAGAGCGGCAATAAAACCTGCTCAATAAAAACGGCTTCACGATCAAAAATATCGACATCCGAATGGGTGACTTCTCCGTGAACGAGTAGAGGCATGCCAGATTTTTGCATGGCTTCTAAAGCAGGATATATGTTTTTTATATCCGTGACCCCATGCGCAGAGTTCGTAGTTGCATTGGCCGGGTAAAGTTTTGCGGCGGTAAACACGCCTTCATCATGACCCTCGGAAAGCTCGGTTGGAGAAGCATTATCCGTTAAATAACATGTCATGAGCGGAGTGAAGTTTAAATCAGGTGAGACCGCTTTTAAAATTCTATCACGATAATCTGAGGCGGCTTTAACGGTTGTAACGGGCGGCGCAAGATTCGGCATGACAATAGCACGGGCAAATTGACGGGCTGTATAGTCAACAACAGCTTCGAGCATTGCATCGTCGCGTAAATGCACATGCCAATCATCCGGGCGTTTGATTATGAGTCGTTCAGTCATAGGGGCCGTTTACACCAATATAGGAAAAAACACAGTCTATTTTGGTGGAAGGCTATTTGTGAATTCTAAAGCCATTTCCAAAAGTTTACTTCGGAGTTTGTCATCTTCAAATACCATGGAATTTGTTTCCACCAAGCCTTTCATAGGACGGCCTGTAAAGCCAAGCTCCATTACATTGTCGAGTTTCAAAGCGCTTTCATAGTGATCTGGCCCTACACGAAACATGGCCATATCCTGCGTTTTGTCTTTAGATTTATGAACGCCGCAAAGCATGTGCCCATGGTTCAAAAAGCAAAGCCCGCCAAACATCTTTTTAGATGTAATCTCGGCATGATCGCTTAGGTCATCAGCTAGAATTTGCGCAAGGCCTTCATCATGCGCCATTAATAACTCCAGAGCTTACCAGCACGCCGCCGACCAAATAACCAGCTGCGTAAAGTGCCATTATAATTAAACAGACAGAGCCGAGCGCAAACAGACTAAAGCGAATTAAAACTTTGTTTTGACTGACTTGTACCAGACTGTGAATGACCCGAATGGCTACATAAGCCCAAGCCAAATATAATATCCAATCAGGTGTAAGCTTGTTCAGATATAGATAAAACATGAGCGCGTAGAAAATAACCGGCTGTTCATGCAAATGGTTGTAGTTATCAGCTGCCCATCTTGCTTTTGCTGGTATTTGATTTGCCAGTTCGGGTTCTTCGATGAAACGTTGCGTGTTGTTGGTGATCGCGTTCATGGCAGGGATACGGCGTATATACATCAAGGTCCACATCACAAAGGTCCACAAGATCAAGGCTAGTACGGGTGTGAGAAAGTTTTCCATAAGCATTCCTGCTTTATTTCTTGGGCGGAGGTTGTTTACGCGTAAAGACTATGGTTGACTCTTCGGATAGGGACTTGTCGAACTTATAGTTTTCTAAATTAAAGCCCTTTAATTCATCAGCGCTTTCAATCCGGTTTTGCATGACCCATTTTGCCATAAGGCCACGACCATATTTGGCGTAATACATCAGGTTACGGGCCTTACCGTCTTTGATATTCAGAAATTTAAAATTGATGACCGGATTATCCAAGACGGATTTATCAATCGCTTTGAAATATTCGTAAGAGGCCAGATTGACCACGGTTTGGTCTTTATGTGTGCTGATATCCGTTTTTAGAGTGTCAGCAATTGTAGAGCCCCAAAAGTCATAAAGACTTTTTCCGCGTTTAGTCACAAGTTTTGTACCCATTTCGAGACGGTAAGGCTGTATGGCATCCATGGGTCGTAATACGCCGTAAAGGCCCGATAGAATACGCAAATGACCTTGTGCATAACTTAAATCATCATCAGTCCAGCTATTGGCATCAAGGCCCCAGTAAACATCTCCGTCAAAGGCGAGCCCGGCAGCTTTGGCGCTATTGCTTTGGCCTTCTAAATTAAAGCTTTTAAAGCGTTCGGCATTAAGGTTGGCCAAATTATCTGACAAATGCATAAGCTTTTTCAGATCAGCTGGGCTTTGTTTTTTTGCAACCTTCGCAAGCTCTCGCGTGTCTTTTGGTAGCAATAGAGGCGTTGTGTTCAGGCCGGTTGCGGCAGGATCAAAGTTTAATTTTTTAGCAGGGGATAAAAGTGTCAACATATCTGTTTCCTCCTAACGTCGACGTGATTGTCTGTACGCGTGGGTACGAGAAAAGATATAGGGGCAAGTTGGCCAGCTGTCAAAACACAGATGTGTGAGTTTTAAATCATCACCCGCGGGTTCATGATATTATCTGGATCTAGGGATTGTTTGATGGTTCTTAACATCATCATTTTAGCAGGCTCTGTGCGCTGGGCGAGTTCGCCTTTTTTCATAATTCCAATACCGTGTTCAGCGGAAATTGATCCGCCGAGGCTGTCGACTATGTCGAAAACAACACAGGAAATATCATTCCAATAGGTCAGGAACTCTTTTCGATCAGCGTCTTCAGGCTGCGCTATGTTATAATGAATATTACCATCACCAAAGTGGCCAAAGGCGACGGGCCTGCAATTTGCTACGATTTTCATAACAGCTTTATCGGCTTGGCGCAGAAATTCAGGGATTTTATCAATGGGTACTGTTATGTCTTGCTTGATTGATGCGCCATTATGTTTTTGCGCGGCAGACATATGTTCCCTTAAAGCCAGCAGGTTCGCTGCTTGTATTTCCGTTTGTGCAATAACCGCGTCATCAACCACCCTGGCTTTTGCGGCTGACATTAGGCATTGCTCGGCTACGGATTGACCCAGGGCGGAGTCGTCGGTTTCCCAGTCAATAATAGCGTACCACTCATGAACTTGCTCAAAGGGGTCACGCTGGTCCGGAATGTGCCGCGTCACCAGTTCCAAGCCTATCCTCGGTATCACTTCGAACATGGACAGGGCGTTGCCGGTGCGGCAGTAATCAAGAAGTTTAACCGCATCATCGGCGCTTTTCACACCAGCTATTGCGCGCTGAACATGTCCGGGACGCGGAAATAACTTAAGACTGGCCGCTGTAATGATCCCGAGAGTTCCTTCGGCCCCCAGAAATAATCTGGAGAGGTCATAGCCCGTATTGTCTTTTCGAAGGTCGGTCAGGCCATTGTAAATCTCACCGTTTGGCAGGACGGCCTCAACGCCAAAAACCAGGTCTTTGGCCGTGCCGTATTTCAGAACATGCACGCCGCCAGCATTGGTCGAAAGATTACCACCGATGGTGCAGGAGCCTTCAGAAGCCAAAGATAGTGGAAATTTGCGGTCAGCTTTTTTGGCAGCTTCTTGCACTGATAAAAGTGTTGCCCCGGCTTCGACGATCATGGCGTTAGTCACCGGGTTAGTGTTACGAATTTTATTTATTCGGCGGGTTGAGAGCAATATTTCGCCTTGGGGTGTGTTTCCGCCAACCAGTCCTGTATTGCCGCCCTGAGGCATGATTTTCAATTCATGCTCGCGGCAGATTTTAACAACTTTCGCAGTTTCCTCTGTTGAGCCAGGCATAACCATAAGAGGCGTCTGCCCAAAATATTTATCCCGCCATTCCTTAAGCCAGGGCGCTATAAGATCCTGATCATCAGTCCAGCTATTAGCTGGTAATGCAGACTTTAAATGCTCAAATCCAGTCATTATGCATCTCTGTCAGCGGCGGCGCGGCGTAAACGGTCATTAATGGCTTCGCCGAGACCTTTTTTAGGGATGGGCGCAATGGCGATAGTATCAACTTTATCAAGAGCTCTTAGCGCGCTGTAAAGGTTGCGTGCGGCTTCAATCAGATCACCTTCAGGCGATAGATTGTAATCATATTCGATAGTAGATGGGCCAAAAGCCAGGTAGGCTTCTCCGGGACGTTTGCTCAGGGCGTTTAAACGTACAGAAGCTTTAGGGGCGTAGTGGCTTTTCAGCATGCCGGGCGCTGCCGGCGCGCTTGCTGGGAATGTAATTCCCGGTAACCTTAAATCCGAAATATAAGGCACGAAGTCTTCTGCAGGAATGGCCCCAGGCCTAAGGAGAACCGTGTGATCATCTTCAATTTTCAATACGGTCGACTCGATGCCATTAGGGCATTCACCCGAATCAATAATCAGATCGACTTTATCGCCAAGATCATCGGCTACATGCCGGGCTGTTGTCGGGCTGATATGTCCCGAACGATTAGCGCTTGGCATGACAATAGGGCCGTGAAAGCCTAACTCTAGGAATGCAGAAACCCATGAGGTCGCGGGGCATCTGATCGCGAGTGTATCAAGACCCACGCCAGCTGCGCCGCTGATTTTATCTGTAATTTTTGGTAGAACCAGGGTAAGCGGTCCTGGCCAGAAATTGTCCATCAGGCACTGCGCTAATGGCGATATTTTTACGAGTGACCTGGCGTCTTTGGGCTCAAAAATATGTGCGATTAAAGGATTGTGGCTTGGCCGACCTTTGGCGGCATAGATCCTCATTACAGCTTTGTCATTGGCGGCGTCCGCTGCCAAGCCGTAAACTGTTTCTGTAGGCAATGCGACAAGACCTCCGCCGCGTAATATCTCAACAGCGTGGGCATAGCTATTTGGGCCAGCTTCCATTACGGGTGCAAATGTCGTTGCGTCTCGCATGGCTTGCCTATAAGGGGTTGCCAAAGAAATTCCTACGGGAATCATGACATTTTTTTTATAAGTCGGCAGAATATGTTTAAAAAGAAAAACAAAGCTGAAATATCCGAAAAGGAAGCGGTAGAAGATAACCGGACCTTGAAAGAAAAAGTTATCGGCGAACTAAAATTCTTTGCGGGTCTTGCCGTTTTTCTAATTGTTTTTTGGACGACGATTTTTGGGAATTACAAAATTCCAAGCGAAAGCATGCAGCCTACACTGGAAGTAGGCGATCACCTTTACGTCTCAAAATTTGCTTACGGATATTCCAGACACTCCTTGCCGATTGGATTGCATAAATTGCCGTTTGTGCCTGAACGGGGGAAAATATTTTCCAAACTGCCTAAGCGTGGTGATGTTGCAGTATTTCGAAATCAGTATACGGATATGGTCATGATTAAGCGTGTCGCTGGATTACCGGGCGATGTGGTTGTTGTGAATAATGGCCGCTACACAATTAATGGACAGCCCATTGAACGAACAGAAATAGACAAGCTGACTTATCGGGACCACAAATATAAGCAGCCAACCAATGTAACCGTTTATAATGAAATTTTCCCGGGCGAAAAAGAACCGCATATAATTTACGAGGTTGATGACAGGCATAAGCTGGATCGGGCCGGTGAATTTGTTGTGCCTGACGGCACTGTTTTTTTTATGGGTGATAACCGGGATAATTCCACCGATAGCCGGGCTCCATTTGGACCAGCTCTAGGCGATAGTACAGGTCCGGGTTTTGTCCCGTTAGACCATCTGATCGGCCGCGCTGATCTTATTATGTTTTCCTTGAAACGATGCAAAAAGGAAGCTGGTTTTCATTGTCCGAAGCGGCGTTTCATTTCACCCATATAATAATGGAAAAAGATGTCATCATTATTGTCCGGCATGGAAAGCCCGCGCTTTCGCGATCAGTTTGGCTGACGTGGAAAGACTTTCGGCAATGGTGGAAAGCTTATGATGTCGGTGGTTTGGCTGAAGCTCAAAAAATTCCTCGAAAGCTTCAGGCATTGGCTGAGACAGCAGATCTGGTGATTTCCAGTCCGCTACGCCGCGCCGTAGAAAGTGCGCGTCTTCTAATTGGCCGCGATCCCGACCTTATTGATGAGGACTTGATTGAAGCGGCCCTACCGCCGCCTCATCTGGGGAACTTTAAATTCAGGCCGAAAGCCTGGGGAACCTTTGCTCGTGTGGCTTGGTTTGTGGGCTGGTCGGATGGTATGGAGTCCCATAAGAATGCGCGCATCCGCGCCAATAAAATGGCGGCAAAACTTGCCAAGCATGCCGAGGGCGGAAAAACTGTTTTGGTCACAGCCCATGGCTGGTATAATCGAATGTTAAAGGGATCATTGATGGATATGGGCTGGAAATGTGTGAGCCAAAATGGTGATTTGCATTGGTCCCATCGCCAGTTTGAACGCATAGTGAAAGAGAAATAGAATGAGCGCTAAAGATATCGCAGAAATGAGCTTCGAAGAAGCCCTGGAAGAACTGGAATCCATTGTTGCAAAGCTGGAGCGTGGTGATGCGCCTCTTGAGGAAAGTATCAATATTTATCAACGCGGCGCTCAGCTGAAGTCTCATTGTGAGTCTAAGCTCAAAAATGCCCAGCTAAAGGTCGAAAAAATTGTCCTTGACGGTAAAGGGCAGGCGAGTACCGAGCCACTCGACAATTAAATTGAGCCAGCAAACTGAAAGTTTTCTAAAGCGTCTTTCCGGTGTTCAGTCCCGGATGGAAAGCGTGCTTTCTGATATTCTGCCTAAAGCTGATGGCGAACAAGCCATTGTGATGGAAGCTATGCGCTATGCGGCTTTGGATGGTGGCAAGCGTCTTAGGCCTTTTCTGGCCATAGAAACGGCGCGTCTTTTGGGAAGTGAGACCGAAGTTATATGGAGGGCGGCTGCTGGCCTCGAATGTATCCACGTTTACTCTTTGATACATGATGATCTGCCTTGCATGGACGATGATGATTTACGGCGGGGGCGACCAACGGTTCACAAGGCTTATGACGAAGCTATAGCGGTGCTCGCAGGAGATGCTCTGCAAACAACAGCCTTTGATATTATCAGCCATCTTAATACATCCGAGTCTATTCGTTTGTCACTTATCCAAGAGCTTACGCGGGCGTCAGGAGTCTATGGGATGGTTGGCGGGCAGGTAATCGATATTATGGCCGCAGAACATGATCGCAACGAAACTCTGATCAACAGGCTTCAAGCTTTAAAAACCGGAGCGCTCATCCGATGCGCTGTGCGTTTTGGTGCTCTCATATCTGAGAGTGATACAGCCGATCGGGATAATCTGACAGCCTATGCAGATGATCTAGGTCTGTTATTCCAGATCACGGACGATATTCTGGACATTGAAGGTGATGCCGCGCGTATGGGTAAGGCGGCGCGTAAGGACGAAAACCTTGGAAAAGCCACATTTGTGTCAATTCTTGGCCTTGAGGGCGCTAAAGATAAAGCCAGAGCTCTAGCAGGTAGGGCAAAAGGCCGCCTTGAACCTTATGGGGAAAAGGGCCACATATTAGCCAGCACGGTTGACTATGTGCTGACACGGGATACATAGCCCGGAAGATAAAAAAGAGTGTGATATGGTCCATACGCCGTTACTGGATAAGGTAAAATATCCGGCAGACATGCGTGATTTTTCGCGGGATGAACTAAAACAGCTTGCTGATGAACTGCGCGTAGAAGTTATAGATGCAGTTTCCGTAACGGGTGGGCACCTTGGCGCAGGGCTTGGCGTGGTTGAGCTGACCGTTGCAATCCATCACGTTTTTAACACACCTGATGACAAGTTAATTTGGGATGTCGGGCATCAATGCTATCCCCATAAAGTGCTAACCGGTCGGCGTGACCGCATCCGTACTTTGCGTCAGGGTGGGGGCTTGTCAGGGTTTACGAAACGCGCCGAAAGTGAATACGATCCGTTTGGCGCTGCCCATTCATCGACGTCTATTTCCGCTGGACTTGGTTTTGCAACGGCTAGGGATTTATCAAATGGTGAAAATCACATCATCAGCGTTATCGGTGACGGATCCATAACGGCAGGCATGGCCTATGAGGCGATGAATAACGCCGGGGCATCTGACTCTCGCATGATTGTCATATTAAACGACAATGACATGTCTATCGCTCCGCCAGTTGGAGCCATGAGCGCTCTGCTTGCCCGAATGGTTTCTTCGCATAGCTATCAAGCTGTTCGTGGTTTTGCTAAAAGTATCGTAAAAGATGCTCCGCGCCCTGTATTTGAGACCGCGAAAAAGGCCGAAGAATACAGCCGCGGTATGGTAACCGGAGGAACCTGGTTTGAAGAATTAGGTTTTTACTATGTTGGGCCAGTTGATGGTCATGATCTTGATCACCTTTTACCGGTTTTAGAAAATGTCAAAGACATGAAAAACGGGCCTGTCTTGATCCATGTTGTAACTCAAAAAGGTAAAGGTTACGCACCTGCCGAGAACTCTGCTGATAAATATCACGGCGTTTCCAAATTCAACGTCATTACTGGCGAGCAAAGCAAGACCATTGCAAATGCGCCTAAATATACGCGCGTCTTCGCCGATCAGCTGATTAAAGAAGCCGAAAAGGATGATAAAATCGTTGGTATCACGGCAGCTATGCCGGGCGGGACAGGCCTCAGTCTTTTTGCTGATAAGTTCCCTGATCGTATGTTTGATGTAGGCATTGCAGAACAACATGCCGTAACTTTTGCGGCAGGGTTAGCAGCTGATGGTTATAAGCCTTTTGCGGCTATTTATTCGACATTTTTGCAGCGCGGCTATGATCAGGTGGTGCATGACGTGGCCATACAGAACCTACCGGTTCGTTTTGCTCTTGATCGTGCAGGATTGGTTGGAGCGGATGGTCCAACACATGCGGGCGCCTTTGATATTGCCTATTTGGGATGTCTTCCAAATTTTGTTTTAATGGCGGCTGCAGATGAAGCGGAGCTTGCGCGCATGGTTGTTACTGCGGCGCAGCATGACAGCGGGCCTATCGCTTTTAGATATCCGCGCGGCGAAGCAACGGGAATTGAAATACCGTCTGACCCCCAGGCTTTGGAGATTGGTAAAGGACGCATATTACGGGAAGGGTCACGGATTGCTCTGCTATCATATGGCACGCGCCTAGGCGAATCCCTGCAGGCAGCTGATCAGCTTGAAAGTTTAGGTCTTTCAACCACAGTTGCCGATGCACGCTTTGCTAAGCCCCTTGATATGGAGCTTGTCTCCCGATTGGCAGATGAACATGAAGTTCTGATCACAATTGAAGAGGGTTCCATGGGCGGGTTTGGTGCCTTTGTTTTGCAGGAACTAGCGAAAGCAGGTCGTCTGGATTATGGTCTTAAGGTTCGCAATATGGTTCTGCCTGACCTATTCATTGATCAGGATAGTCCAGCAAAAATGTATGAACAGGCTGGTCTCCACGCTGATGGAATTGTCGAACAGGTCTTTAGTATTCTGGGACGGGAATTCCACACACAGAGTGTTATAGCTTAGCTCTGAAATCCGTGATGAAAACACGCCTTGATAATTTCTTAGTCGAGAGTGGATATTATGAGACGCGGTCTCGCGCCGCATCTGCCATTAAAGCTGGGAAAGTCATTGTTGATGGGCGGCCTGCCCGAAAGCCTTCGGAAAAAGTTTCATATGATAATGTGATTGAGGCATCAGCTGAGCATCCGTGGGTTTCGCGGGGTGGGGTGAAACTAGATCATGCGTTGATGACTTTTAATCTGGATGTGACTGGGCGCGTTTGTTTGGATGTCGGCGCGTCAACAGGCGGGTTTACTGATGTTCTGTTATCGCGAGGCGCTCAGAAAATATACGCTGTGGATGTGGGGCGTGACCAGCTTCACCAAAAGCTCAAGGGTGACACCCGAGTTGTTTCCATGGAAGGCACGGATGCCCGTGACTTAAGCGCCGAAATGTTTGATATGCCGTGGGAATTAGTTGTATGTGATGCGAGTTTCATTTCAGCCGCAAAAGTATTGAAGCAGCCCTTGATTTTAAGTCCTACTGGGACTGATCTTGTCACTTTGGTTAAACCTCAGTTTGAAGTCGGTCGTGACAATATTGGCAGAGGCGGCATCGTCAAAGATTCAGTATTAGCAGATCAGGCTTTACGCGATTTTTCACAATGGTTAGAGATAGAGAACTGGCGCGTGATTTCAACAGATCAATCACCCATAAAAGGCGGTGATGGTAATACTGAATTTTTGTTACACGCCTGCAAAAAATAACCCGGCGCCAAGGCCGGGTTTTTAATTAGGCCGATTAATGACGGCAATAGTGATTATGATTATGGTGATTACGATGACGATACTTTTTACGATAGCGAGGTCTATAGTAATGGTTTCCGCCGTAACTGCCGTAATTACCGCTTGAAATTGTCAGGCTCACACCCGGACGATTATAATAGCTTCCGCCGTAATATGGTGACCCGTAATGTGAGGTCGTATAATAGTGTGGCTGGCTATAGTAGCGAGGCGGTGAGGTATAATAAGTACTATGCCCATAAGAAGGGTAGTTGTTATATCCTCCGCTATAATACCCGTTACTTCCATAATAAGAGTTATTATAATACCCGTTATTATTGCCATAATAGTGACGAGAGTTACTTCCATCACTGGCGATCGCATAACCCGCGACGCCGCCTATGAGAGCACCTATCGCAGTACCTTCGTCTTGAACGCCTCCGCCAGCGAGATTTGAACCTAAAACACCACCGGCTACAGCGCCGATAGCAGCACCTATTAATCCGTTGTCGCCGCTATTCTGATGACGGTGATGATACCCATTATCATGAGCTGATGCCGTTATTGGCATCGCTGCCATAGTGACGGCGGCGCCTAAAACAAATGCAATTTTGAACTTCATATTGATCTCCTTTTAACAGGCGTGCGTCCCGGCTCCCCTGTGAGCTTCCCCTTGCGATTAACTATGCATTAAGAAATTGAAAAAATCAAAGCCCAGTTACACATGGATTATTCAACAAAAAAGCGGCCCTTTTAGGCCGCTTTGAAATTGAGTGCTGATTAATTGCAGCTGATGACTTTACCCATATTATCGTAACGTTTGGAGCTGCCAGCGTAACAATAGACTTCGCCGTGGCTGGAGCCGACCGGCTGCATCACCGTTTCATTCTGCATGATGGTCTGTGTCTGCATTTCTGTATGCGGCTGCATTTCAGTGTGAGCCTGCATATCCGTATAAGTTTCAACATCCGTATATGATTCGTAATCTGTATAAGATTCGTAATCTGTATATGTTTCCTGATCCGTATAGGATTCTTGAGCAGTGTAAGACTCATGATCGGTATAGGTCTCATGATCAGTGTAATTTTCCATCTCTGTATGCGGCTGCATTTCAGTTACAGGCTTCATGACAGTGACTGGTTTCATAACGGTTACAGGTTTCATGACTGTAACTTCACGAGTCCGCGTGACGGGACGTGTTCTCGTTACCGGGCGGGTTTTCGTAACAGAACGTGTACGCGTAACTGGACGGGTTTTTGTAACAGCGCGGTTTTTCGTAACCGGACGTGACTTTGTCACTTCGCGTGTCATCGTGACAGGTTTCATAGTGGTAACCGGCTTCATGACGGTTACTTCTTTACTGACTTCGACGGGACGCTGAACGGTTACCTGACGATAAGCTGGTTGCACGGTATATGTATTGGTAATGTATTGGCCACTATGAACATATGACGGTGCAGCTACAGCTGGCGCGGCATATCCACCTTGACCGCCATAAGAATACTCATAGCTATATCCATAACGGCTGCGTCCTGGAATATTATATGGCGCAGAACCATAACGAGAAGACCCTTGGTAATAGCCGCCATTGTGGCCAGTTCCAACGTGGCTGTATCCGCCATTGTAACCATGACCGGTATTGTAGCCGTAACCAGTGTTATGGCCATATCCACCATTATAATGGTTTCCACCGCTGTGATTACCATAGCGCGAACGGTTGCGCTGATTAGCAATGCCGTAGCCTACCAGGCCGCCAAGAGCGGCTCCAATTGCCGTTCCTTCGTCCTGGACACCGCCGCCTGCAAGGTTAGATCCGATGGCCCCTCCGATTCCAGCACCGATCGCTGCCCCAGCGAGTTCATTGCCATCAAGGCCTAGAATTTGTGCTTGCGCTGTGCACGGCACAGCCAGCAGCGCCGCACTGGCGGCTGTCATAATAAAACGGTTCATGGCTTAAAGCTCCCTAAATTCACCTATTTGATGCCAAACGTGCAACTTTCACGCCAATGCGACTCTGTTTGAGTATCTTTTTATGTCGTTGACTGGGCAATAATGGCTAGCCCGCCGAAAATTGTAAATGCTATTCGCCTTATCCGCGAAATATTTTAGCAGTATACGGGCGGTAGAACAGGAGCCGATAATCAAAAGCCCGGCTCGAAAGCCGGGCAAATTCTGAATTAAATTCTAGTAGTAAGAGTAATAGCGATCCCGATCGCGGTCGCGATAATAATCGCGATCATGGCGTCTATCTTTGATCCACTGTTTCTCTCGCTTCAATTCAGCTATTTTATAACCGATTTTGCGGAGTCTGCGGTCAATTCTACGATCATATCGAGAATAGCGGCGTTCGCGTTCCAAATATTTACGTTCTTCACGTAACTCTCTGATTTCCCATTTGATATGCTCCAGGCGGGATTCATTGTTCCGGCAAACGTGGTTGCTACGTTGGTATGGGGTATAACCACGGTTATTATGGACATGACGATTACCATATGCCCGGCCCGGTGTGCGGGTTACAGGGTGATGGCTTGAATGCCCATATGTACCATGTGTCCGGTAAGTATTCCCGCCGTAATAATTGTTGTTACGGTAAGTATTGCTGGTTGGGTAATAATTACTCCGATAACCGGCTCGTTCCTTACAGTCTTTATCAGCGATAGCGACACCTGCGGCGGCTCCGATTGCTGCGCCCAGAGCAGATCCTTCTGATCGAGCACCACTACCGGCTACTTGTGACCCAGTAACACCGCCGATGACCGCGCCAGCCAGTCCGGCCAAGACTTGGTTCTCGGTATCTTTCTTTTTACATTCTTCATAACGATAAGCGGCTGAACTAGCGTTTCCGGCCTGAGCCATAGTTGGTAGTCCAACAGTTGCCGCGGCTAAGATAACAGCGGCCATTGTATTTTTGCGAGAGAACGTATTCATGATGTGCTCCTTTCGTCTCTCGGATCGGCCTGTCCAATCCGTATAGGAGCTATCTAGCAGCGATTCCCTGAAGCGTTTCTGAGGTCAAAATTCATTTTCAGTTCAGGAACATTACAATGCCTGTTGCAGGCTAACCAGCAACACCATGCTGTTTTAAAAATGCAGCTATCTCGTCAAGAGCGTGATGCGCTTCGGGCAACATTTCGTCAAAGATATGCCAGACATGGCACATATGTGACCAGCTTTGCAGGGTTGCGTCGCCGCCTTGATCTTTAGCTTTGGCAACATAACGGGCGCTGTCATCATAGATCATTTCTGCTGTACTGGCATGTAAAAGTGTTGGGGGCAGACCGGATAAATCACCTCTTAAGGGGGAAACTAAAGGATGGGATGGCCGGATTTTCAACTGTTGCCATGACAGCCACACTAAAACAGGGCGAGGTATTTTCAGGAGCGGGGCTACTAGGGGTTTGAGCATAAAATCTGTTTCAAAATTACGCTTAACCGAGGGACTTTCAAGAGTGCTGTCTGTAGCTGGAGAAATCCCAACGATAGCATCGGCCTGCCGGATTCCTGTATCTCTGGCCCATTGAGCTGTGACGAGTGTAAGGTTTCCGCCAGCTGAATCCCCGGCAACGGCAAGCTTCTCGGCTTTTTCAGGGCCGTTTGGTCCGTTAGTTAATATCCATCGATAAGCTGTCCGGCAGTCTTCAATGCTGGCCATGCGCGGGTTTTCAGGCATCAGCCGATAATTTGGCGCAAATACAGAACAGCCGGTTTTTATTGAAAGGTTGCTTGTAATAGCCCGGTGACTAATGGCGCTGCCCACAGTAAACGCGCCGCCATGTATATAGAGTATACGTTTGTTAGGATCAGCGCCTTTGGCTATGGTCCATTCGCCGGTAACGCTTTTCCCGCCAAATTCAGCAACATCATCATGAAACTTTGCATCAAATTTTCGCGTTAAGCCATTGCGTTCAAATCGGTCACGTTTTGCAGCAAGTTTTTCCGCCATAGTCCCGCTCCCGGACGCAGGCTTGATAAAGTTCTCTATCAAATAAGCTTTAACAGCCTTTGCCCCATCAGAATTGGGGTCGGTTTCGAATGTGGCAGGCCAGTTTCGGTCATATTTGGACAGGTTTTTGCCCATGAGGGCGAATTTCGTAAAAAGCATATTTATCTTCCGGTTTGGCCGCGATGTCGTAGCTTGTGATCGGCCAGCACACAGGCCAACATGGCTTCAGCGACTGGGACGGCCCGAATACCAACACATGGATCGTGACGCCCTTTGGTTCTGACATCAATCTCGTCCCCTTGAGCATTGATAGAGCGGACCTCGGTTAAAATAGAGGATGTTGGTTTGATGGCCATGCGGGCGATAATTGTATCGCCATTGGAAATACCGCCCAGAATGCCGCCAGAATTATTGGTCAAAAACTGTGGCTTGCCATCAGTCATGCGAATTTCGTCGGCATTTTCTACGCCCGTATAAGCTGCACTGGCAAATCCTGCGCCAATCTCAACGCCTTTGGCAGCGTTTATGGACATCAGGCCATTTGCTATATCACTGTCAAGTTTGCCATAAACCGGTTCACCCCAACCGGCCGGAACACCTTCAGCATGAACCTCGACGATCGCGCCAATGGAATTTCCGGATTTTCGGGTTTCATCCAAATAGTTTTCCCAGTCTTTTGCTGTTGCTGCGTCAGGGCACCAAAAGGGATTTTGGGATACTTGCTTCCAGTCCCAGTTATCACCATCAATCATGGATGTGCCTATTTGAATGACCGCTCCGCGTATTTGAATGTTGCTGCCAATGATTTTGCGGGCGATAGCTCCTGCAGCAACACGGCTTGCGGTTTCGCGGGCACTGGACCGGCCTCCGCCGCGGTAATCCCGGATGCCGTATTTGGCATCATAGGTAAAGTCGGCATGGCCTGGTCGATAACGCGTTTTAATCTCGGAATAGTCTTTGCTGCGCTGATCTTTGTTTTCAATCAGCAGGCTGATCGGCGTGCCCGTCGTTCTACCTTCAAAGATGCCGGATAGAATTTTGACCTCATCAGGTTCTTTGCGCTGTGTCACGAAACGGCTAGTGCCTGGCTTGCGGGCATCCATAAAGGGCTGAATGTCAGCTTCGCTGAGCTCAAGACCGGGCGGGCATCCGTCAACAACGCAGCCGATAGCAGGGCCATGGCTTTCGCCCCACGTCGTAAATCTGAATAAATGGCCAAATGTATTATGTGACATCCCGCGGTAATAGCGGGGGCAGGAGAGAGTGGCTAGTGGTTTTTAAAAGGCGCGTGATCCGGCTTGAACACGGTAAGCTTTCGGAGCAGGCGGGATGAGGGTTTCATATGCGGTTTTTGCCTGCATGAAGGCTTGCAAATTAGCATAAGGACTGTCCGGGTGAAAAAACTTGGCTTTTTTCCTCCAGGCCATACGGATATCGGGTTCGCGAGCCGCCATGCTAAGACCTAATGTCATCAATGCGTCTTGACGTGTCACGTGCGAAATCCCCTTTTATTATCACGCTTTGAAGGTAAAGCCCCTTAACAGGTGATTATTAAAAGCCTATCAAGGTTAACAACCTACTGATATTTATGGTTAATTTCACGTTTACGAGGTAAAAATGAGCGATTCAGTCATTCCGCCCAGCCCAAGTCGCAAAGATTACACCCAGGATCCGGATTATAAAAAGCAGGCTGATGGAAATTCAGCCCCTATCTTTGACCGAGATGAGCCGTTTGGCTTGATCAGTGAATGGATGGTGGAAGCTAGAGCTCAAGAGCTGAACGATTCTAATGCTATGTCATTGGCAACTGTAGATGCTGACGGGCGTCCTGATGTTCGAATAGTGTTGTTGAAAACCGTTAATGAAGAGGGGTTCGTTTTTTATTCCAATGAAGAAAGCTCCAAAGGACAACAGCTATCCCACAACCCTGTTGCAGCGCTTTGCCTGCACTGGAAATCACTTCGCCGACAGATAAGAGCTCGCGGTAATGTTGAGCGGGTTACGAAACAGGAAGCCGACGCATATTTTGCGAGCCGTGCCCGGGGTTCTCAAATTGGTGCCTGGGCTTCAGACCAATCCCGTCCCCTTAAAACCCGAGAAGAGTTTGAAGCCCGGCTTGCTGCAACGAATGCAGAGTATGATCAGGATGCTTTGATTCCCCGTCCACCGCATTGGGGTGGCTGGCGCGTAAAACCGGATGTAATCGAGTTTTGGCGCGACAGGCCTTTCAGGCTGCATGACCGCCTTGTTTTTCATAGGAACGGCAATGATTGGCGTAAGGAAAGGCTTTTCCCGTAAGCGGCTATAGAGTAGGCATTCGTTATGGAAGGTTTGTTCATATTTTTTATAATTGTAATCATGTTCAACGTTTTGTCGTCGGCATCGAAAAAAGCGGGGCCTAAAAAGCGCCATAAACAACCATGGAAACCAAGCGGTGATGCCATGTCGCCGACAGAAAGAGGTCGCAAGAGTCTTGAAGCTAAAGGTGTCGATGCAGCGCAAACATGGGCCCGTCAAAAAGCCGCTCGTGAGCTTAAACACAAGATTCAAGATTACAAAGACGGCCGATCCGATAAGGTTCGAAATCCAGGCGATAAGAATCGCAACCGAAGTTATGACTGGGGCTCTCGACAAGGGCCGGGGCTATTGACCGGACGAAATGTTATACTTTTTATTGGGCTTGGATTAATCGCGCTATATATATTATCCAGAATACCCGCAGATTTAGGAATGAATTGATGAATACGGCCTTGACGACCCGCCCAGATCTGATCCCAACCAAGCGCCATCGCTTACGTAATGCACTGTTAAAAATTGGTACTGTCTTGGCCGTTTTAGGTCCCACGGCATTTATACTAGGGGCCATAGGAACAAAACTGGGGCTTTGGAGTTGGAAATTCGGACTTGGGCTGATGACAATGAAGATTGGCCCGCTTGTTTTGCTTTTAGCTCTGATTACAGGGGTGGCTGCCCTTATTATGGCGTTTTGGGTGAAGCCTCGAAAAGGAGTTGTCGTGGCTGCTCTGATTGCGCTTGTGCCAGCAGCAGGTCTTTTAAAATTGACAACTGTAAAGTCCAAGGTCAGCCAATTACCATTTATCCATGACGTTACGACTGATACTCAGAACCCACCAGAATTCACAACGGCTATAGTTGAGGCACGTGGGGCCGATGGCAAAACTAACCCGCTAAACTATGTAGGTAAGACTGATCCTAAGGGGACTTTAGTGTCTGTTTTGCAGACCAGAGCCTATCCGGATATTCGTCCTTTGGTATTGAGTGAAGCTCCCGATGTGGTTTTTGGAGAGGTTCTGGCTTATGCGAAAGGGCAAAGTTGGAAAATAGAAACAGAAGATAGTAATGCCGGAATTATCGAAGCTACCGACACTACATTCTGGTATGGTTTCAAAGATGACGTGATTATACGTATTCGGCCTTCTGAGGGGGGTGGAACTCTAGTCGATATGCGATCTATCAGCCGCGTTGGCGGCTCAGACATTGGTAAAAACGCAGAGCGAATTCGAGGGTTAATGAGCGCTCTTAAATAGCAGAAGAGTTAGGATTTACGCCCCGGTAAGGTTCCGAGCATTTTACAAACTACGCCCAGCATGACTTCGTCGGCTCCGCCGCCAATTGAAGCCAGCCGTCCATCCCGATAGCGACGTGATATAAGAGTTTCGTCCATATAGCCCATACCGCCCCAATATTGCAGACATGTATCTGTGACTTCACGCATCAGCCGGCCCGATTTTACCTTTAGCATTGAAACAAGCTTTGTGATGTTTTCACCTTCGGCGTGCTGTCGAACGCATTTTTCCATAAGTGCGCGATAAAGCTCTACCTCTATCTGCAGTTCGGCCAATCGGAAATGGACCACTTGATTGTCGAGAATTGGCTTGCCGAATGTTTTTCGCTCGCGGGTATAATCAATGGTTTCGTCTATACAGGCTTGCAGGCCGGAGACGGTTGAAACGACTGCCCATAGGCGCTCTTCTTCAAACTGCTGCATTTGATAGATAAAACCTGCGCCTTCTTGACCGATTAGATTGCGTTGAGGCACGCGGACATCTTCGAAGAATATTTGCCCGGTATCTGAGGCGTGGTTACCCATTTTTTCAAGTTTTTTCGCGCGGACTACGCCGGGTGAATCCATAGGAATGACGATCAGGCTTTTATTGGAATGTCGATGGCCGTCACTGGTATTGCAAAGCGCCACCATAAAATCGGCTTGAAATGAATTGGTAATCCACATCTTGCCGCCGTTAATGATGTAATCGTCGCCGTCTTTCACAGCTTTGGTTTTAATAGCTGCCACGTCGGAGCCTGCATGAGGCTCTGAAACACCAATACAGGCGACTTTTTCACCGATTATCGCAGGTCGTAAGTATTCTTCGCAAAGTTCTTCACTGCCATATCGGGCCAATGCGGGGGTAGCCATGTCGGTTTGAACGCCAATGGCCATGGGAATAGCGGCGCAGTTGATATCTCCAAGCGCTTCAACTGCCGCAACTTGATAGGTGTAGTCCAGTCCCATCCCGCCATATTTTTCAGGTTTTTGAATGCCCAAAAGGCCCGCATCACCCAGTTTTTTAAAGACTTCATGAGCTGGAAAGATGCGTTCCTTTTCCCACTGATCCACATAAGGATTGATGTCCTTTTCTATGATTTTGCGCATAGTGCGCTGAATTTCGCGGTGCGTATCGGTATAAATATCCATGCCATGTCCTTTGTCTCAGGTTCATCATATGCAAATTTATGCAGATGGGTAAATATGAATTTTTAACCGGGGACATTGCGAAATCGTCGCGCCTGCCTAAATAGGGAGCAGGAGAATTTATGGCTAAAGATCCATATAAATTGCTGGGCGTGTCAAAAAAGGCCACGGATGCGGAAATTAGGAAAGCCTATAGGGCCCTAGCAAAGAAACTGCATCCGGACGTTAATCCGGGCGATGAGGCAGCTGAAACCCGGTTTAAGGAAGTAACGGCGGCCTATAACCTTTTATCTGATAAGGATTTACGGGCCCGTTACGATAGCGGGCAGGTCGATGCCTCTGGACAACAGCAAAATCCTTTTGGAGGTGGAGGTTTTGGCGGTTTCCAACGTACAGCGAGCGGGCCAGGCGGCATGGATGATATGTCTGACCTTTTTTCATCATTGTTTGGCATGAATATGGGCGGAATGAACCCTAATCGCGGTGGGTATGCGCGGGCGCGTCCTCAAAAAGGCGCTGATGTCCGCTATAAACTGAAACTTTCATTTTTGGATGCGCTAAAGGGCGGTACCAAGAAAGTCCGTATGGCAAATGGTAAGGCGCTCAGCGTAAAGATACCTGTCGGCGTTGAAGATGGGACGACATTAAGGCTGCGCGGGAAAGGTCAGTCTGGTGTGAACGGTGGTCCAGCAGGCGATGCGAAAGTGGATATAACGGTAGGTACCCATAAATATTTCACACGTGATGGCAAGAATCTTCGCCTGAGCTTGCCGATTTCACTAAAAGAGGCGGTTCGCGGCGGCAAAATCAAAGTCCCAATGCCGGGTGGATCTGTAAATCTAACATTACCGGCTGGAACAAATTCAGGGAAAACACTGCGTCTTAAAGGTAAGGGCATAAAGGGTGGTGACTTGTTGGTTACAACGCAAATTGTACTGGAAGACCCTAAAAACAAAGACTTATTGGCGTGGGCAACGGCAACAGATCAGGAAGATATGTTTGATCCAAGGGATAATCTGCTGTGATTGCAAACTTGCTGAAACCTGAACTTGTCATTCAGAATTTATTCAGGGGCCATGTCGTAGAAGCGGTTTAATGAAGCAAATATTACGACATATCCCTGTCATCGCGACCTTGATTGCGGCCAGTATTGTGACTGCAACTCCGGCGGCTGCGAAGCCTAAGGGCAAGAAAGTAGACGATTTCTTCAGGTCGTCTATGTCTCAGTCATTCCGGCCATCTGATCGGGCTGCGCCGCAATGGGCACAACAGAGAATTTCTTATAGTAAGGCAAAATCGATTGCCCGCTCTCGTTATCCCGGGGCCGAAGTGGTCGATATTTCTTTAAATGGGAACACTTACAGAGTCCGTTTAGTTCTGCAAAATCGCAGAATTGTCGATGTTTTGATTGACGCACAGTCGGGTCGTATCCGATAACAGCCCTAATAATTCTGAATCGGGGTAAATTTCATGCGAATTTTAGTAGTTGAAGACGATCCAGACCTGTCTCGTCAGTTAGCTGAAGCTCTGAAAGATACAGGCTATGCTGTTGATGTTGCCGATAATGGTGAAGACGGGCATTTCATGGGTGATACAGAGCCTTATGATGCAGTTGTTCTAGACTTGGGCTTGCCGATCATTGACGGTATTAGTGTCCTGCAAAAATGGCGGGCGGACGGCAAGAGTTTTCCAGTGCTGATACTAACTGCTCGTGATCAGTGGAGTGAAAAGGTGTCAGGATTTGATGCCGGTGCCGATGATTATCTGACCAAACCATTTCATACGGAAGAATTACTAGCCCGCCTGCGCGCGCTTCTACGCCGTGCTGCAGGTCATACAACAGATTCTATCGAGATTGGCGGACTGCATGTGGATAATCGCGCCGCGCGCTGCTTTGTCGATGGAATGCCCATAAAACTGACATCCCATGAGTTTCGTCTCTTGTCATATATGGCCATGCATAAGGGTCGGGTGATTTCACGGACAGAACTGGTTGAACATATTTATGATCAGGACTTTGATCGGGACTCAAACACAATTGAAGTGTTTGTAGGTCGTTTGCGCCGTAAAATCGGAACAGACCGGATCGAAACGGTCCGCGGTTTGGGATATCGTCTGATTGACCCGGATAACGCCCCTCAGAAAAAGTAGACCTGTGTGAACGCGGGGACGGATAAGAATAATCCTTCGCTGGTTACGCGGCTTGTACGCAGTGCAGTTTTATGGATTGTACCGGTTTTGGCCGTCGTAACTATTGCTCTAACCTGGTTTTACAGACAATCCACATACAAGTTATTTGATGATCCGTTGGAAAACGCCATTACGGATCTCATAGCCGCTGTGGAAACTAATGATAATACGGGCTCTGACTTGTTTTTAACACGTGAGCCTATTGATCCGCGCTATCAGCGCGCCCTTTCCGGGCGTTATTGGATGATTGGGCGTTATCAAGCGGATGGTACGCTTTTGCCGGTTCAAGCATCTCGGTCATTGTCAGGCGAGACACTTAACCTGCCCATTGCGGTCAGAAAGGCAATTGATAACAAGAGCCAATCTGAATTTCGGACGACGGCAGAAGGCCCTGATGCAGACGAACCTTTACGGGTATTGGCTCGTTCAGTGATCCTGCCAAATGGTGATCCGGTTATTATGTTAGCGGGAGCCGATATCCGAGATGCACAGCGTGATGTGCGTCGCTTTGCGGCAATAGCTGGCGGGCTAATGCTGCTTTTATCCGCGGGATTAGTATTTGCAGTGTTCTGGCAGGTGCGGCTTGGCCTAAAGCCGATCTTTGCACTCAGAGAAAAGGTCGTTGACGTTCGGGAAGGGAAAGCAAACCGTGTTGATGGCACTTATCCTTCAGAAATCGCCCCGCTTGCTGGTGAACTCAACAGTTTGATTGACCACAATCGTGATATTGTGGAGCGTGCCCGTACCCATGTGGCTAACCTCGCGCATGGCCTGAAAACTCCAATTGCGGTTTTACAAAATGAAGCTGAGAGTTCCCGATCTGGACTATCAGATATTGTCTTGCGGCAAACTAAGACCATGAAGCATCAGGTTGATCATCATTTGGAGCGTGCACGGGCAGCGGCGAGGGGGCAGGTGATTGGTGTTTCGACGCCTATTGATGATACGGTAACTCCTTTGGCGCGTACTTTGGAGCGTATTTACCGGGATAAAGACATCGATTTTGATATTCAAATTGCTCCTGGGCTCATGTTTCGAGGTGAAAAACGTGACCTTGAAGAGATGGTTGGGAACCTGCTGGACAATGCCTGTAAGTGGACCAAGGCGCGGGTGTTAGTAACTGCTGAGCCTTTAGAGGGGGATGAAAGTCAGCTTACCCTGCGCGTAGAAGATGACGGGCCTGGGCTTGAGAAAGATCAGTATGAAGAGGCCCTTAAGCGCGGGGCGCGCCTGGACGAAGCGACACCGGGAACCGGGTTCGGCCTGCCAATAGTTGATGATCTGGCGCGGGCTTATAAAGGGTCTCTTAAATTGGGCCGGTCTGATTTGGGCGGATTGAGCATCACCCTGACACTTCCGGGACGATTATGAGTAAAAAACATCCTATTCATTTGGAAAGGCGTGATCCTCATGAAGGATTGCGACTGCAATCCCCATCTGCAGGTCGAAATTCTGCTATTATAGCTGAGCAGCTCGCATCGATTTTGCCTGAACATGCAAATGTTTTGGAAATTGCTTCGGGAACGGGTGAGCATGCTGTTGCATCGTGTAAAGCACGGCGGGATATTATGTGGCGACCGTCTGACCCGGACGAGAGATCACGCCAAAGTCAAAATGCCTGGCGCACAGAGATTCCTGAGCAAATGCAGGAGTCCCTTGCGATTGATACGACTAAACCGGATTGGTGGAATGGTCTTGAATCTTATAAGGCGCTATTTTGTGCCAATATGATTCATATTGCGCCTTGGGAGGCTGCGCTGGGCTATGCTGCTGGGGCTCAGCATCTATTAGGTAGTGACGGTGTCGCTATTTTATATGGCCCCTTTCTCGAAGGCGCTGATACGGCGCTATCCAATCTGGAATTTGATGCAAACCTCAAAGATCGAAACCCTCTTTGGGGCGTCAGATCGTTAGATTCTGTTAAGCATATATTTGCAGATGTAGGCTTTAATCTAAGCGCCCGGATCGAAATGCCGAAAAATAACCGAATTCTGGTCTTCTCGCACCGTAATGGGTAAATATGACTATTTTGTCATGTTTTAGTAAGAATTAGGATAGTCGCCCGCACTCACATTGCGCCTATATGAGGAGATGATTGTGATCCCACAGTCCAAAAAATTCACCACTAACTTGCTTGTCAGCGCTGCGTTGGCGTTGAGCATAGGGTCGCCGCTTGTTTCGACTTCGGTTGAAGCCCAATCGGTTCTGAGTAAGCAGACCTCAATTGCTGACCTTGTTGAACATGTCAGCCCGGCAGTGGTCAATATTGTTGTGACGACAGAAGATGGCGAAACCACGTCAGAAGGACAAGGCTCCGGATTTGTAATTTCACCTGATGGTGAGATCGTTACGAATTATCATGTGATTGACGGTGGTAGTCGAATTACAGTGGTTTTCAACAATGGTGTGAGATTTCCGGCCACGATTGTTGGAACTGACGAAGAAACAGATCTGGCGCTTCTAAAAATTCGCGGAAACGCACCATTTCGCCATGTGCCTTGGTATAAGGGTGATCCCATTCGGATTGGCGATTGGGTGATCGCGATTGGTAATCCATTTGGCATAGGTCAATCGACAAGTCTGGGAATTATCTCTGCTATAGGCCGTGATCGGGTCGAGAGCGGTGCCTATGTTGATTATATTCAAACTGATGCCACCATTAACCGGGGTAATTCGGGCGGGCCATTATTCAACCCGCAAGGTGACGTCATTGGCGTCAACTCGGCTATTTTCTCACCCACTGGCGCGAGTGTAGGGATTGGATTTTCCATTCCGCATCAGACAGCCGAAGAAGTTATTAATGCGCTCCGTAAAGATGGGCGCGTGCGGCGGGGTTGGCTTGGTGCCGGATTGCGGACTGCTGAATTCAGCGGAGGCACGACAGGCGGCGGTGCAAATATCAATAATGTTGTTGCTGGAAGCCCGGCCCATTTAGCGGGGCTGCAAATTGACGACATCATATCCAGTATTAACGGAAAACCTGTAACAAACGCTGTCGAAGCCACACGCATAATTGGCCGGCTTGGTCCAGATGCTCGGGTTACAATGGAAATTGAACGTAATGAGCAGCCCATGACAGTGACTGTTCAGATGGCTGAACGCCCCAGCAAGGATGATGTTGAACGGGCGATGGCAGGCCAGAGCTACTTACCTGCCGCGCCGCAGCAAAGCACGCCGTCTTCGCCGTCTTATGAGACAAGACCGGCTGTGCCGCCCGGTGCCAGATCCAACTTGAACGCTGCGGGTATCATGGCTGTGGATTTATCGGCCTCTTTTCGTCAAAATATTGGCATGAGGCCCGATCAGGTAGGTGTTTATGTGGAAAGCATAACCCCAGGAAGTACAGCAGCCGGCATCGGATTAACCGCCAATATGGTGATTATGGAAGTTGATCAGCAAGATGTACCCAGTGTGGCCCATCTTAGCACCATGTTGCAAAAGGCAGCAGAAAGCGGTCAAAACGAAGTTCTTTTATTAGTGCGGCTGGAAAACGGCAGCGAAAATTATGCGGTATTACCGCTGACAGATTATTTTGCAGGTAGGGCGGTCTACAAGCCCGATTAAAGGAGACAGGAATGCGAATTTTGGTGGTTGAGGATGATGAGGTTGCTGCGGATTATGTTCGCAAAGGTCTGATGGAAGCCGGTCATGTTGTTGACTTGGCTCCCGATGGTGATCTGGGTTTGGAAATGGCCCGTGCAGCTGATTATGACGCCATGATCCTTGATCGTATGCTGCCAAAACTCAATGGCCTGGAGCTCCTAGAATCCTTGCGTGAAGCAGGCGATAAGACACCCGTCTTGATTTTATCTGCGCTTGGCGAGGTTGATCAAAAGGTTGAAGGTTTGCGAGCTGGTGGTGATGATTATCTGGCTAAACCCTATGCCTTTACTGAACTTCTGGCACGGGTTGAAGCCATTGGAAGACGAAGTGACCCAACAGCTGCCGTAACCAAGCTAAAAGTCGGGACTTTGGAAATGGATCTATTGGCTAGGACTGTCAGGCGGGATGATCAAAATATTTTGTTGCAGCCTCGTGAGTTTAGGTTGCTTGAATGTCTTATGCGCAATGCCGGGCAAGTGGTGACACGGACAATGCTTCTGGAAAAAGTTTGGGATTATCACTTTGACCCTCAAACCAATGTGATTGACGTTCATATTTCCCGTTTGCGGGGCAAGATAGACAAAGACTTTGAAACACCAATGCTGCACACGGTTCGCGGCGCAGGATATCGCTTGCAGGTTTAACAGGTCGATTATAAGCCTGAGCTATGCTGAAGGCGATCGGAAAACTTTATCGCAATACCCTGTTCAGGCTCAGCCTGCTGGGCGCGGTTCTGTTTGTCGTCTCCTTATTTGTGAGTTTAGGCTACGTCTATTTTGCAACAATTTCTTCTGAACTCAGAACTGTTGAGAAGACTTTGCAAGCAGAAGCTGCTGAGTTTCAGGAAACTTATAACTCAACAGGATTTGCAGGTGTTCAGAGGGCTGTAATTCAAAGGTCAGCAGGATTTGAAGGGCGCTATTTACTGGAGACTCAAAACTGGTTTGTCGGTAATTTGGGCTCTGCCGAAATGGAGCGCGATGACTATGTTCCCTTATCGCTTATTGAAGGTGAGCCTAATAAACCTTTCGTCCCCATGCAGTTCAGCTACAAATTTGAGGACGGGGAGTTAGAAGATCTACAAGATCGGCGAATCAGCGCCCTATCGGGCTTTCTGGTGAACTCCGAAGGGGAAGCGGTTGCAGGATTAATTATTGGCCGCGACGTCGAGGATATTATGCGTACGGCGGACCGTGTTAAAAACGCGATCATTACATCATCATTGATCGCCTTAATATTAGGGCTTATTTCAAGTATATATGTCTCGCGGCGTTTCACACGCCGTATTGACGGATTTAACCGCCTGGCGACAGATGTGCGGGCAGGGCAGTTAGATCGTCGCGCCCCTCGGAATTACTCTGAGGACGAACTTGACCTTCTGGCAGAACATTTAAATGCCATGCTTGATCATATTCATCGATTGATGAAGGCCATGCGCTATGCTGGTGATTCAATTGCTCATGATTTACGCTCACCGCTAACACGGCTTAGGACTCGTCTGGAAAGTACGGCTTCTGAAGTGAAAAATGAGGCTGCATCTGATGCTTTATGGTCAGCGGCTGAAGACGCTGATGAACTGTTAGGAACCTTTGATAAAGTTTTGCGGATTGCCCGGCTTGAAGCGGGCGAGCAGCGCGAAATGCTTCAGGAGCTGGACCCTAAAGCTGTTCTGGATGATATGGCAGAGTTTTACGAGCCTGCTTGTGAGGACGCCAAGCTTGGTTTTCAAGCTGATATTGCTGCGGGTCATCTTATATTGGCGGATCGTGGACTGTTATCCCAGGCCGTTTCTAATCTGGTTGAAAATGCCATTAAATATACCCCTGCGGGTGGTCAGGTAAAAATTGAATTATATCGGAATAAAGACAACCGCGTAGTTATTGCTGTGACTGATGACGGGCCCGGTATTCCGAATGCGGAACGTGAACGTGTGAAGGAACGATTTGTTCGGCTTGATAAAAGCCGTACGAAGCCTGGTTCTGGACTTGGGCTGGCAATGGTGGACGCAATCGCAACGCTACACGAGGCTGATTTTGTGCTAGCTGATGGTATGACCTCTGATAACGGGACAGGACTTTCAGTACAAATCATCTTTCCCAGACGACGGCACCTAAAACCCTCCCTAAAAGATAAAAGCTAATGTCTCCCATTCTGGGCAAAGAGGAAGCTGTAAAAAGGGCGCTGGAGAATGCGCCTTATTTGGCTGAAAGTATCGCCTTATACCCGCCGCTCGTTGAGCAGTTCTTAATGTCTGATCCAGCGAAGATTCTTGAAGTTTTGTTTGCAGAGGTTCCTGCCGTTATCGGGGAACTTAACAGTGAAATGTCAATGTTGCGGATTTTAAAACGCAAATGCCATTTGGTAATCGCGCTTAGCGATATAAGTGGTCACTGGTCTTGGGTTGAAGTGACTGAATGCCTCACACAGTTGGCTGATTTTTGTTTACAGCGTATTCTTGTAGCATCGGCGCGTGTACAAGGATTGCTGAGCTCTGATGAGAACCCTGTCCCGGGTTTATTTATATTAGCGATGGGGAAATATGGCGCGCGAGAGTTGAATTATTCAAGCGATATTGACTTCAACGTATTTTATGACCCTGAGAAAATTGTCATGCCAGATCCTTCAAGGGCTGAGCGCGTACTTATCCGTCTCGTTCGTTCTATTGTTAAAGGTATGGAGGCCATTACCGTCGATGGCTACATTTTCAGAACAGATCTTCGATTACGTCCCGACCCCAGATCAAATGCTGTAGCTGTATCTACCTTAACGGCTGAGCGTTATTATGAAAGCCTGGGGCAAAACTGGGAACGCGCCGCAATGATCAAAGCCAGAGTGTGTGCGGGAGATCAGTCAGTGGGCGAGTTGTTTATCAAAAACACATTAAGCCCGTTTATATGGCGGCGAAATTTAAACTATGCGGCAATTGAAGATATTCTCGCAATTAAACGGCAAATTCACAGCCGTCTTGGCCGGACTACCATCGAAATTCCAGGACATCACTTAAAGCTTGGCGCGGGCGGTATTCGAGAGGTGGAGTTTTACGCACAAGTTCAACAATTAATTTTAGGCGGACGTCACCCTGAACTTCGAAGTTTGCGTACCGTCGAAGCTTTAGCAGGATTATCAAATGGTGGATTTATAACCGAGAACGATGCCAATGCTCTGACAGCGCATTATTCGGTTTTAAGGAAGCTGGAACATATTGCGCAGATGATTGATGATGCGCAAACACATATTGTTCCTGAAGATGATGATAAAAGAATGCAGTTCTCAAGATTGGCAGGATATGAAAATTGTAAAGATTTCGAAAAAGACCTTGAAGCCAGACTTTTAGATGTTCATCGCATTTATTCAGAATTGTTTCCAGAAGCTCAAAGCCTTGCCTCTCGTGAAGGAAATATGGTTTTTACTGGTGTTGAGGCGGACCCTGAGACTTTGGGAGCTTTAACCCGTCTGGGTTATCATGATGGAAAATCAATCTGGCGTGATATGGCCGAGTGGCTCGGGGGACGAATTCGGGCTACACGAACGGAACGTGCTCGGGAATTATTGACCAAACTTGCGCCGATCATCATAGAATTTTGTTCTGATACAGGAACTCCAGATAAAGCCTTTAAGGCTTTTGGCGGGTTTTTCACACAAGTTTCAGGCGGCGTAGCCCTGTTATCAATGTTCGAAAAAGAACCTGAACGCCTGAAATATGTGATTTCTCTGATATCAAAGTCGCCGCAAATAGCCGAAGCGATTGCACGTACGCCTGCAATTCTCGACGCTCTATCGGATCCTGAATTTTTAGAGGTTACAGAAGATCGCTTACTAGGGGGTCAGGAACAGGTTGTCGCGGCGACCTGTTTTGAAGATGCCATAAACGGGGCGCGGAGATGGGTGCGTGAAGAACATTTCCGATTAAGCGCCGCCTTATTGAGCAAGCGGCTCATGCCATTAGAAGCCGCACGCTTTTTCACTATTTTGGCAGAGCGGACAATCGCCGTTTTGCTGCCCTTTGCAGTTACTGAAGTCGAACGTAAGCATGGGCAGTTATCAGGCTCAGTAGGGGTTATTGGGCTTGGAAAGCTTGGTAGCTATGAGCTGAGCTTGACATCCGATTTAGATATTATGCTTGTCTATGAAGCGGGAGCTGACGAGGATAATGCTCAACATATCTACGCAAAAGTCACACAGCGTTTGATAAATGCCCTGTCTGCGGTAACAGAAGAAGGGACATTATATGAAGTTGATATGGCTTTGCGTCCTTCGGGGCGGGCTGGCCCAGTTGCGGTTTCTACCGAAGCGTTCAAGCGGTATTATGCTGAAAAAGCCTGGACTTGGGAGTTCATGGCGTTGTCACGATCTCGTATTGTTGCAAGCAGTCGTGTTGAATTTTTTAACAGTTTGGAAAAGCTGAGAGTTTCCGCCTTATTGTCTGAACGGCCGGATTTAGATTTTAACTCTGACATTGTGGATATGCTTGAAAGGCTTCGCAGGGAAAAACCCGCCCGTCATGATTGGGATATAAAAAATATGCAGGGTGGTCTTAGGGATGTAGAATTTATAGCACAAAAACTATTCCTAAGTGATCGGATGGGGTTCATCGAAAAAGATATTCCTACTACTCGCGATATAATTTCGGCGGCTGGAAACATGAAATTGTCTAAAGATGAGCTAATGTCGACATTAAATGCCTATGACGATTATATGGGTATGCTGCAGATATTTTCCGCTTGTTTTGGTGGACGCCTTGAGCATGTTGATGACTCCGAGCTTAACGCCATAACAGATTTGTTAGGTTTTAAATCCACCAAAGATATGCAACGGCAACTCAAGCGTCATTGCAAGAAAATTGATAGGCTCGTTCAAAATAAAATTTTCTAAGCTGCGTATGGATTATTTGCTTGCGGTGGGGATACGTTTGTTTGTGGCATATAGGCCGGTTGTTGATCTGCCGCAGGCTGCACAACATTTGGCGTCGTAGGGCTTCCAGCCTGAAGAACATCAGCGATATCCTTTGCCAGCCGGGAAATTTCATCTGCAACTTCTGTGTCGGTTTCAGGCTCTACTTTTTTGATAGGCTGATTAGGCAGGGTGAAGATAACACTTGTACCTTGCCCTACAGTTGATTCTATTCTGAAATTACCGCCATGTAGTTCCACGAGTGACTTAGACAGCGCAAGGCCAAGACCTGTTCCTTCAACTTGACGGGTCTCTTTATTTTCGACTTGTTCAAAAGGTTGTGCCAGGCGCTTCAAGTCTTCTGGGCCTATGCCGATACCCGTGTCAGATACTTGAACTATAACACCGGCTGATTTTACGCTGACATCAACGCTCACAACTCCGCCTTCAGGGGTGAATTTTATGGCGTTTGTAATAAGGTTCAACAATACCTGCTTTACAGCTCTTGGGTCTGCCTCAATCTCTTTAGTTTCGCGCGGATCATACATCAGCTTTTGGCCATTATCTTCTGCCCGGCCCCTTACAATACGGATGACCTGTTGAATAAGCGTGCTGACATCCATGCTTTCAACATGCAAAGTCATCTTACCTGCTTCAATTTTGGACATATCCAATATGTCATTGATTAAAGACAGTAGGTGTTGACCTGAGAACAGAATGTCCCCGACATATTCTTTGTAGCGCGGGTCACCCAGAGGGCCGAACATTTCCTTTTTCATGATATCAGAAAACCCGTTAATGGCATTTAGGGGGGTTCTGAGCTCATGGCTCATATTGGCCAAAAACTCACTCTTGGACTGATTTGCTTCCTCAGCGCGGATTTTCTCCTGCTCATAACTTTCGGCTAGTTCGACAATACGAGATTGAGATTGCCGCAAAACATCAATCGTTTTCTGTAAGGCCTGTTCATTCTCACGAAGTTGATGTTCGCGCGTACGAATAGCTGTAATCTCTGTTCCGATGGATACGCGGCCTCCATCGGCTGTCGGTGTTTCCAAATATCTTATCCAGCGTCCATCTTTTAATTGGAGTTCATACCCAATGCTATTATCAATTACATAGCGTTCTTCAATTGCGTTTTCAGCATGGTAGCTCACAGTCGCATGGGGGGTGCCGGGCTGTAATTGCCCTGGAAGAAAGTTGAAAAAATCTTCAAATTTATTGTTCCATAAAGTTAATTGATCACGTTGATCCCAAATAACGAATGAGTCATTCATAGCTCTTAAAGCATCGTGAAGCCTGGCTTCAGCAGACTGCAGCCGCATTTGCGCGCCACGTTGTTCTGTGACATCCAATCCCATCCCGATGACGACACGTGCGTGATCGGACCCGCGGGTTGAAGGGCGACCTCGGCAAGCAAGTGTTAGGGGCAAGCGCGCCGCATTCACATCCAGATCAAATTCACCTGACATATGGGCCCGCCGTATATGGTGCAAAAGTCGTTCCCGATCTGACTCATTAAAAAGGGATAGGAATTGCGGCACAGGAATAGTATGCTCACCATTTGGCAGTCCTAAAAGTCGTGCCAAGGATTGACTAATATAGGCAATATTTTCTGCTAAGTTTACTTCCCAGACCCCGCCTCGGGAACCCTCTAGTGCAGCGCGATATCTTTGTTGTGAAACCTGATTGAGAACATGAGAGTTTTCAACCTTTTTGGCCTGTTTTCGCGTGCTGCGAAATAAGAATAAAAATGTGAAGATAGCACCAAGGAACAGAAGCGACAAATAACTGAGAGTACTTAGCCAGCGACTCCTGCTGTTCATGGGCTGAGCAGACATGACCGTTAAGGATGAATGCGGAATGGCACTGTGCCCCAGCCATTGTTTTTTGCCGTTTATTTTATGGGAACGGATGCCTGTCTCCGTCGAACTGATCAGGGACTTTAGCTGATCAGCGGGTATGTTAAAGAAGCGTGCGCTGGTCGAACTGCCGAGTGCTCTTGGTCCATCAATTGCCCGGCCATTTGCCTCAATTAAAGCTAGCCCGCTATTTGTTCGGCCTGTAAATGTCCCCGGTTTTAGCGCGGTTACCAGTGTGGCATCGTTAAGCTTGCGAACAATAACAGGGTTTATGGTTCCGTCATTGCCAACCAAGGAGGAGATCATGACGCCCGATTGAGGGACGCTTTGGATATTCAAACTCGTCAGGGCTTCCGCATTGGGCGTGCCTTGTATAAGGTTGTTGCTACCGTCGATGATGGCAACGCCGACAACGTTTTCACCACCGGCGATCATGGAGACGACCTGACTGGCGCTTGCACGTTGTCCCAGTGCCGCATCAATCCGGATGAGCTCACTGTTCATAGTGCTTTCGATCTGAGTGCGGGCTATGAACATATCAGACTGCATCTGTTGTTCAGATTGCTGGGCTTCATCTTGACGCTGCGCATTAACTACAAGTGCCGAAATCAGTAAGAAGAACGCTAAAAAGCCCAATATGGTATAGGAGAGCAATCGCATGGTATTAGCGTCATAATCACCAGTGGATGCATTCAAAAAGCTGGTTTTACGCCGATCTTCCACTTCAACGCGGTTGGGTTCATAATTGTTTGATCTCAAAGTGGGGCGTTGCGGTGCGCTGTTTGGCATAGGGGGTGCGGCGACAGAAGCTGCATTTTGACTCGCAGGCGCATATGCCGGCACAGCAGATTCATGTGCCGGAAGACCTGATTGGGCAGATACATGCATATTATGCGGCATATGTCCTGATGGCGTAGTCAATCAATCCCCTTACGAATCAGTATCCTTTTTAGCGTAATTTGGGCGATAACCGAACATATTATGCTTATATTTTAGAGACTTGTTTTTAGTTATCCATCTGTGTTTCAGGCGTGGGTTTACCTATAGCGTAACCTTGGGCTGCGTCGAAATTGCATTCTCTGACAAAATCCAGGATTTGTTCCGTTTCGACACCTTCAGCGATATATTTAACACCCAGAGGTTCTCTTAAGGTAAAAAGCGATTTCAAAATGGCGTGTTCACGTGCACTCGACATGGCAGATACCACAAATTCACCATCAATTTTCAACCAGTTGGCTGGTAAGGCTCGCAGATACCGTATCGATGCAGCACCAGCGCCGACATCATCTAAACAGACAGGATGGCCTCTGTCTTGTAATTTCCCAAGAATATCTTTGGCTTTGTGAAGGTTTTCAAGATCCCAAGTCTCAGTGAGCTCAATGATTAATTTATGAGCAGGGCCTTGCAGCGCGGATAGGCAGGCCAGAAGAGCGTGTTCAAATCCAGGAAGGTCTATGGATGCGCCGGATAAATTGATTGCCATTCCTGGGCCTTCAGGATCGGCATTTAGCGTCAGAACAGCGCGGGCCAACATTGAAAGGTCCAAATCCTTAATGGCACCTGACAGCTCAGCAGGGCGTAAAACGCCCTGAACGCCGCCTTCATGCTCAAATCTTACAAGCCATTCATAGTGAGCTATACTATCATCATGCAGGTTCATGATGGGCTGTTTCATGACGGTGAACATTTGTTCGGATATATGTTCCCGAAATCCCTGAAATGTGAGTGGATCGACCATGGCGACCCTTTTAAGAGACAGGCCTAAATAAAGTCCTTACATTTGGGTAAAAATCTATCCATTTATCCTCGGATTTTTGTCGCAATTTCCAACACGTTTTTGGAAGGTTTAGCACGAATGATTTTTGCGAGTTGGTCGCGGATAAGCCTTTGCCGTGCCTTATCGAGCTTAGGCCATATTTCATAAGCCCCTAGCAGACGGGCAGCTACTGATGGGTTACGACTATCCATATCCATGATCTGATCAGTGAAAAAGTCATATCCACTGCCGTCATAGCGATGGAAACCTTCGGGGTTGTTCATGGCAAATGTACCAATTAATGCCCGGACCCGATTAGGGTTGCTGTTGTTATATGCTTCGTGAGTTGTAAGGCCAATAACCCGATCTAAAGCATTATGTCCGGGACGGGCCGCGCCAACAGCAAACCATTTATCAATGACAAGTGGATTGTTTTTCCACTTTTCGTAAAAATCTTCCATGGATTGATCGATGCGTCGACCGCCAAGACGTGTTAGCGTTATCAGGGCTGATAATTCATTAGTCATATTGGTTGCCGACCCCAGTTGCGAAATTGCAAGCGGTGCGGCTTGTGCGTGTTTACTGGCAGCTAATAATCCTAAAGCGCGATTGCGAAGAGCGCGTCGCCCAGCCGCTTCTGCTGATGGGCTGAAGGGGCCGTCAGCTTTAAGTTCGTGATACGCCCGTAATAGGGGGTTGCGTAAGTGCTCTCCTATGGCTCGTGATAGCCACCGCGACGCAAGACGGATGGCGATTGGGTCGACATCGGAAAGGCTTTGTAATATTTCACTCTCTGTTGGCGGAGTTAAAACGAGTGCTTTGTAAGCCGGATCAAATGCGTCATCGGCAAGCGTGTCACCAAGAGCCTTTGTATAAGATTTTAGAGCTGGATCGACCGCAGGGATTATGCCCAATTGTATAGCGCGAGTCATGTGACAAAGCAGATTTCGAGCAATAGTTTGACCTGCTTCCCAGCGGTTAAATCCATTGGTGTCATGAGCCATCAGGCGTAGATAATCTTTCGTGTTGAAATCTGTATGAAGGACAATTGGCGCAGAGAAGTTCCTGAACAAGGACGGCGTTCCTTCCGTCAGTAAACTGATGCTAGGACCATCAAGTAATGTTAATTGTTCGGCGCTATTTTGACCCGTTGAGCTGATGTTGGCCCAGCTAATGGGGATGACTTTATGGTCTTTTTTGGGTTGCCCGGGCGTCGGTTTATTTTTTTGTTTAATTTCAATATTTTGACCGGATTTTTTGATATGAATATGCGGCGTACCTGCCTGCTCATACCATCGCATGAACTGCGTTAAGTTTTGTCCTGAAACATGTTCGAAACAACGGACAAACTGTTCGACTGTGGATGCTGTGCCGTCAAGAGTGTCGAAATAATAATCGCAGCCTCTTCGGAACGTCTCAGCCCCCAATATGGTCTTGAGCATTCGGATGAGTTCTGCGCCTTTTTCATATATTGTTGCAGTATAAAAGTTATCTATTTTCAAATATTCTGAGGGCCTGACAGGGTGAGCGAGAGGGCCTGCATCTTCCGGGAATTGTCTGGCGCGTAGCGCACGTACGTCTTTGATGCGCTGAACCGTAGCGCCTCTCATATCTGCGGAAAATTCCTGGTCACGGAACACAGTAAAGCCCTCTTTAAGGCATAGCTGAAACCAATCCCGACATGTAATGCGATTGCCCGTCCAGTTATGGAAATATTCATGAGCAACGACGCTTTCAATGCGTTCAAAATTCATGTCAGTTGCGGTTGCGGCATCTGCGAGTAGAAGCGCTGAGTTGAATATATTCAGCCCCTTGTTTTCCATGGCCCCAAAATTGAAATCGCGTACGGCGACAATCATGAATCGGTCAAGATCATATTCACGGCCGAAAGCTTCTTCGTCCCATTTCATAGACCGTTTGAGACTGTCCATGGCATATTCTGCTCTGGGCGCGTCACCTGGGTCCACATAAATAGTTAGCGGAATGTGGCGTCCGCTCATTGTCGTGAAACTATCTTCGAGTAAATCAAACTCACCGGCTACGAGGGCAAACAAATAAGCCGGTTTCTTGAACGGGTCTTCCCAGATTGCATAATGCTTGCCGCCGGGTAAGTCGCCGCCATCTATACAATTACCATTGGCGAGAAGATAGGGATAGGATTTTTTGTCCGCCTCAATACGCACTTTAAACACGCTCATGGCGTCAGGACGGTCTATGTAATATGTTATACGTCTAAAGCCTTCGGCTTCACATTGCGTACAAAAGCGGCCGCCAGATACATAAAGCCCCATTAGTGTGGAATTTGCCTTCGGGTTACACTCAGTCTCGATTTCGAGTGTGCAGCTATCGGGCAGATTTTCTAATATAAGCCTGTTTTGAGTAAGCCGATATCGAGAGCGCTGCAGGCTTTCACCATCGATTTTCACAGATTTAAGGGTGATATCCTCACCATCTAGCTCTAATGCGCCGCTGGACCTGCGTGTTACTTGCATGCGGGATTTCACCCGTGTTGCTGTGGGGTCCAGGACAAAATCCAGATATACGCTATCAATCGTAAAGTTTGGTGGTGTGTAATCTGAAAGTCGGGTGGGCGTTGGGGCTGTGTCTGTACGCATTTAAGGCTCCTATGGAGCCTGTAAAATGGCGATTACAGAGCAAAAGGCAAGAGGTAGTAGCTAGGACTTTTCGATTGAGTATACAGGGCAATCAGAACTTGATTGTTAGTTAACTAGCTCTCCATCGCTTCCATGCGGCGCTGTTCCTTTTTGCGTTCGTGCTCGAGAAGGTAACGCTTGCGGATACGAATGCTTTCAGGGGTGACTTCGACAAGCTCATCATCATTGATGAATTCCAGAGCGTATTCGAGCGTTACATTGATCGGCGTAGTGAGGACCACGGCTTCGTCTGTACCGGATGCCCGAACATTGGTGAGCTGTTTACCTTTGAGCGGGTTAACAGTCAGGTCGTTATCACGGGCGTGAATGCCAATAACCATGCCGGCATAAACTTCCGCTGCATGACCGATGAACATTTTACCGCGCTCTTGCAGGTTCCAAAGGGCGTAACCTGCGGCTTTGCCTTGTTCTTTGGAAATCAAAACGCCTTTTTGACGGCGGCCAATTCCGGCTTTAGTGCGCGGCGCATAACGGTCAAATATATGATACATAAGACCGGAGCCCGATGTCAGGGTCAGAAATTCTGACCGAAAGCCAATCATGCCACGGGTCGGGATGTCATAGTCCAGACGTACGCGGCCATTACCGTCAGGGACCATGTCTTTAAGTTGGCCTTTGCGTTCACCAAGCTTTTCCATGATTGAGCCCTGATGCTCTTCTTCTACGTCAACAGTAAGCGTTTCCCATGGTTCGCAAAGCTCGCCGTCAATTTCCTTATTCACGACCTGCGGTCGTGAGATTGCCAGCTCGAACCCTTCGCGGCGCATGTTTTCAATCAGGATCGACAGGTGAAGTTCGCCTCGGCCAGACACGCGGAATTTGTCAGCATCGTCCAATTGTTCGACTTTCAGGGCGACATTATGGATCAACTCTTTATCCAGGCGGTCTTTGATGTTGCGAGAGGTGACATATTTGCCTTCCTTGCCGGCAAAAGGGCTGTCATTCACCTGGAAGGTCATGGACATGGTTGGTTCGTCCACAGATAGGGCTTCCAGGCGTTCCACATGGTCGGGTGCGCAAATCGTGTCTGAAATTCCCAGACCATCAATACCATTAAACGCTACAATATCACCGGCAGAAACAGTATCCATTTCAACCCGGTCCAGACCCATAAAACCGTAGCATTGCAGGATTTTACCTTTGCGCTCAGTTCCGTCTGGTGAGGCAATGACAACTTGCTGGTTTTTACCGAGTTTGCCGCGGACAACCCGGCCTATACCGATCACGCCTTGATAGCTATTATAATCCAGTGCGGAGACCTGTAACTGCAAGGGCGCATTCGGGTCCACATCCGGCACAGGCGCATGCTTAGTGATGGTTTCAAAAAGCGGCGTCATGTCACCATCGGTTGCATCAACATCTGTAGATGCCCAGCCGTTAAGGCCGGATGCATAAACAACAGGGAAGTCGAGCTGCTCATCCGTTGCGCCGCAGCGGTCAAAGAGATCAAAAGTTTGATCAACAACCCAATCTGGACGTGCGCCCTGACGATCAACTTTGTTGACGACAACAATAGGTTTGAGGCCTTGGGCAAGCGCTTTTTTGGTGACGAATGTTGTTTGGGGCATGGGGCCTTCTACAGCGTCCACTAGCAATACAACTGAGTCCACCATTGAGAGAACACGCTCTACCTCGCCGCCAAAATCGGCGTGTCCCGGCGTATCGACAATATTAATACGCCATTCTTGCTTATTTGAATCAGTCCAGCGAATAGCCGTGTTTTTGGCTAAAATGGTAATGCCGCGCTCTTTTTCGATGTCGCCGCTATCCATAACGCGCTCAGCCTGTTCGCCGCGTTCTTCAAGCGTACCTGATTGGCGGAGGAGTTGATCCACTAATGTGGTCTTGCCGTGGTCAACATGGGCTACGATAGCCACATTGCGCAAAAATTCGATCGAGTCGGTCATGGTCGTTTCCAATAAAAGGGAATTCGCGGCCCCTTTAGGGGAAATGGGCTGAAAGTCCAGCAATTATTCCATCAGTTTAGTCGTTCAGCAGTGTCATTTTGTCTATAACTGTAAGCAAATGTTCATTCAGCTTATCAGAAACGGCGATTGATCCTGTTTGCGTAGTCAAGGCATTAGAGACCTGCAAATAGGTGGCCTCACCGATGCGTGTCATATATAATCGGGAGCGCCGCTTATCATCGGCATCGGCAATTTTTTCCAAAAGACCATTCGATACCAACGATGCTGTTGCCCGGCTTACAATACCCTTGTCCATGGGGGTAACGGTGACGACATCCGCTGCAGTGCGGCCAGGTTTTTCGGCGACTGCCGCTAAAACTCGCCATTGGGACAAGTTAAGCCCGCCATGCGTTTTTAGAACCGATGTAGTATGCCGCGAAATCAAGTCAGCCAGCACGGTAACCTGATAAGGCCAGTATTCATCAAGCTTGATAATTGAATCTTGGGACATAAATCCTGCTTGCCAAAAAATAGTTGCAATTACAACTAAATTCATATAGTTGTCATCACAACAAATATGGAGTGAGATTATGGCGGATTTATTTGAAAACCCGATTGGGCTGGACGGTTTCGAGTTTATTGAGTTTTCTGCACCGGAGCGTGGCCATTTGGAGAAGATATTCTCGGCTATGGGGTTTGTTAAAACTGCCACGCACCGATCTAAGGATGTTGATCTTTGGAAACAGGGCGATATCAACCTGATCACTAATTATGAGGAAAAATCACCGGCTGGGTATTTCTGCCGGGAACACGGCCCATCTGCTTGCGGAATGGGTTTTCGGGTTAAGGATGCTGCATTAGCTTATGCAGAACTGGTTAAGCGCGGAGCAGAGCCTGTTAAAAATCATCCTGGCCCTATGGAGTTATCCATTCCTGCTATTCGCGGGATCGGCGGCGCCGTGATCTATCTGATCGATCGATATGGGGACGACCTGAATATTTATGATATCGACTTTAATGAAATTGAAGGCGTAGACCAAAACCCGGTCGGGTATGGTTTTAATGTTGTCGATCACCTAACGCATAATGTTTATCAGGGCCGGATGGATTACTGGGCTGAATATTACGAACGCCTGTTTAATTTCCGGGAAATTCGATATTTTGACATTAAAGGCGAATATACGGGATTAACGAGCCGCGCCTTGACAGCACCTGATGGCCGCATTCGTATTCCGCTCAATGAAGAAGGGGAAAATGGCAAAGGGCAAATTCAGGAATACCTGCTTGAACATCGCGGTGAGGGTATTCAGCACATCGCGCTGGCCTGTGATGATCTTATTGGCTGCGTGGATAAATTACGTGCCGGAGGGGTTGAATTAATGACCGCTCCGCCGGACACATATTATGAAATGCTGGGCGAACGCTTGCCCGGTCACGGTGAGCCTGTTGGTGAACTGCAGGCTCGTGGTATTTTGCTGGATGGAACGACTGAAAATGACGAGCCGCGCCTATTGCTGCAGATCTTTGCTGAGCCCAAAATAGGGCCGGTTTTCTTTGAGTTTATTCAGCGTAAAGGTGATTACAAAGAGGGCTTTGGGGAGGGCAATTTCAAGGCTCTGTTTAAATCGATCGAGCGTGACCAGATTAATCGGGGCGTGCTTGAAGTCGCCAGGCAATAGGGGGTAGTCATGACTAAACCCAACATCCAAGGTTTTCACCACGTCGCCTATCGCTGTAAGGACGCCAAAGAAACGGTTGAGTTTTATAACGGCATTTTGGGAATGGATTTTCAGCTGGCCATCGCCGAAGATCATGTGCCGTCAACAGGTGCCTATGATCCTTATATGCATATTTTTCTGGATGCCGGGAATGATAACGTTTTGGCGTTTTTTGAACTTCCAGAACAGCCGGATATGGACCGGGATCGTAACACTCCGATCTGGGTGCAGCATATCGCCATGCGGGTTGAGAGCCTTGAGACGTTATTGGAAACTAAGACTTATCTTGAAGAAAACGGGATTGAAGTCTTGGGGCCAACCCATCACGGTATTTTCAAGTCCATCTACTTCTTCGATCCAAATGGACATCGATTAGAGTTGGCTGCTGATATAGGTACCCCGGAGCAAATGAAACAGCTCCATGACGTTGCACCGGCTATGCTCAAGGAGTGGTCAGAAACAAAAAAAGCCCCGCGTCACGCGGCCTGGCTTCATGAAAAAATTGCTGAAGAAAGCTAAAAAAGGAAAAATAATGAAACTTGCTTCCCTGAAATTTGAACGCGACGGTCATTTGATCGTCGTTTCTCGTGATTTAACCAAAGCGGCGAGCGCTGGCGATATCGCTGGCTCCATGCAGGATGCCCTTGACCGCTGGGATGAGGTTGAGCCTCAATTGCAGGCCCGGTATGACGAAGTAAATAAAGGCGAGGGTGACCTTTTTGATTTTCACGAGGAGGCCTGCGCGTCTCCTTTACCGCGGGCTTATCAGTGGGTGGATGGCTCAGCTTATCTCAATCATGTGGAACTTGTGCGCAAGGCCCGCGGCGCTGACGTGCCGGAAAGCTTCTATTCTGATCCTCTTATGTATCAAGGTGCAGGCGATACATTTATAGGACCGCGGGACGATATTGTAGTAGAAAGCGAAGACTACGGTATTGATATGGAAGCCGAACTTACGGTTATTACAGATGATGTCCCAATGGCGGTCACGCCGAAGGAGGCCATGAAGCACATTAAGCTGATAATGCTTGTAAATGATGTGTCTTTACGGGGGTTAATTCCCAATGAACTGCGTAAAGGGTTCGGTTTTTTACACGGAAAGGCTTCGTCCGCTTTTTCGCCAGTTGCAGTTACGCCGGATGAACTGGGTAAAAAGTGGGCTAAAGGGACAATCGATCTTCCTTTATTGGTGGAGTATAACGGGGAGCCTTTCGGTAAGGCCAATGTCAAAACGGATATGACATTCAACATGGGCGAACTTGTGGCTCATGCTGCGAAAACCCGCCAACTGAGCGCCGGGACTATTGTCGGTTCCGGGACTGTTTCCAATAAGTTCGAGGGCGGCGAAGGTAAGAAAATTGAAGACGGAGGCGTTGGCTATAGCTGTATCGCGGAAATTCGGATGATTGAGAAAATTCAGACTGGTGAATTTAAAACCCGGTTTATGAGTTTTGGTGATACGGTTTCGATAGAAATGAAGGATGCCAAGGGTAAATCTATTTTCGGCCGAATTCACAATAAGGTCGTTCAGTATAAAAAACCGTGATAGAGTAGCCCGATGGAGAAGGTTATGAGAAAATATATAGTTTGCGTGAGCGTTTTAATATTAGCGGCATGTAGTACTCAAGCCTCGGGGCCAAGTGATGAGATGGCATACAAGCCTATTCAGTTTGAAGGCGTTAAGGCAACAAGTTCTGAGCGGGCTATGTGCGAAAAAGCCGGAGGCGAGGTCATAAGAACCGGAAAATTGGGCGCGGAACACTGCGTTCAAGATTTACCGGATGCCGGCGAAGTCTGTTCAGACGATAGTGATTGCCTTGGACGCTGTGTTATCGTTGATGCGATTTCCGAACCAGCTCCAGGAACGGTTATGGACGGTGTGTGCGAAGCTACGGATGATTATTTTGGTTGCACAACATTGGTAAATGAAGGCGTCATCGTCGGTACGCTTTGCGTTGATTGATGGGCGGTAAAATCCAAACTCTGCACCCTGACCCTGCCAAAAAAGGTGTTAATATAGACCGCGCCAAATATGATTTGGTCAGGGCAGAAGTTATTAAGTCGATGACTGAAAACCCTCAGCTTAAACCCATGCAAATGTTTGACGCTGTTGGTGCTGCCCTGAAGGGCCGAATGGAAGGTTCCGGGGCTTGGTATTCAGTCACAGTAAAGCTGGATATGGAAGCGCGGGGGGAAATCATTCATGACCGTAAGAAAGGGCAAATGCATTTAACTGGCACGCCGCCTGATCCGCCGCTTTAGTCAACGATCTTAAGAGGTGGTCGCTGAAATCCCCATATTGAGGCTGCTGATTTGATTAGATCAGATTCTTCCCGGTGATATTCTTTGTCAGAGACGGAAATTGTCACCATAGCGTCAAACATGGCCTCTACATGGGCGTCATCACTAAACCGGGTGAGAGCTCTAAGAATTTCTGTGTTTTTGCGACGACCATGCAGCGTGTCTTTAAGCTCAGACTCCTTGGTCTCGAACCACGAAATTAAGGCGTGTTCGTCCATAGAATCCAGTTCGAAGAGATTGAGTAAGGCAGATGCCTGACTTCTAAACTCTTTCAATTCTAAATCTTTGATCTTATTATCGATCATTACCGTTAAGGCTAACGGCATTAATATGTCGTCATGTGTAAACATGATCTTATGATCTCTCTCTTGTTCCCCCAGCCTCTCTTTTATACCTAGTCGGCCCCAATCTCAAGCCGTAATGACAGACTTGCAATGACTAGATTTTTTGAAAAGACATTGCCCCGTGCTTTCAGGCCCCGTATTAAATGTAGCAAATAAGGGAATCATCATGTCTGGAAGTTTAATGTTAATGGCCGCTGGTGCTGCTACGGCAGGAGGGGCTACGGCCACAGGTTTGTCCATCTTTGAAATTGTGGCTTTGCTATTGGTTTTGTCGGCTTTGTTTTCATGGCTGAACAAAGTTTATTTCAAGCTTCCACACACGATCGGCCTTCTGGTTATAGCGCTGATTGCGTCCATGGTATTATTAGGGCTTGAGATGGCTATTCCGTCACTTGGTATGACGGACATGTTGCAGGGTGCTATCGGGCAGATCGATTTTAATGAAGCGCTCATGAAAGGCATGTTGGGTTTCCTCCTATTCGCCGGAGCTCTTCACGTGGATATGAGCTTTTTACGATCTGAAAAATGGGCCATTGGCTCTATGGCAACCCTCGGCGTTATCATGTCGACCTTTATAGTTGGCACTGGGTTTTATTATATTTGTAAAGTCTTTGGGGTGGAGATGCCCTTTATTTGGGCGCTGGTCTTTGGAGCGCTTATCAGCCCCACAGACCCAGTCGCGGTTTTATCTATATTGAAGACAGTGAATATGCCTCATGCCTTAGAAGCCAAGATCGCCGGAGAGAGCCTGTTCAACGACGGGGTTGGGGTTGTCGTGTTTTCCATAGTTGCTGCTTTGGCTGTTGGTTCATTGGGCGCAGGCAGCGGTCATGGGCCGGAAGGTGTTATGGGGGTTATAGAACTCTTCCTTGTCGAAGCTGTCGGCGGTGCTATTCTTGGGTTAATTGCCGGCTGGGTAACCTATCGCGCTATGGCAAAGCTGGATGATCATGCCATTGAAATTCTGATTACTCTTGGCGCAGTGGCCGGAACATACGCACTGGCATCCCGTATCGAAATTCTTGGCCATCATCTTTCCGGGCCACTGGCTGTAGTCGTTGCAGGCTTGATGATCGGAAATAAAGGCGCTGAATTTTCTATGAGTGAAAGGACTAAAACCTATTTGTTCGGGTTTTGGGAAATGATTGATGAGATTTTGAATTCAGTTCTGTTTTTGCTTATAGGTCTTGAACTCATGGTGCTTTTCGGCGCTGAAGGGTCAGTTACTCGATACTATGTGTTTATTGCGATTTTAGCTATCCCTCTTGTCTTGTTTGCGCGCTTCACTGCTGTTTCCATACCTATGCGATTTTTGGGCATGTTTAAGAGATTTACCAAGGGCGCTATACCTGTTCTGACATGGGGCGGAGTTCGCGGCGGTATCTCAGTGGCTTTGGCGCTTTCATTGCCTAGCCAGATAAAAATGGCTGATGGGACTAGCGCTGCGAATGAGTATTACCCTGTTATTCTTGCGGCCACATATGGTGTGGTTGTCTTCTCAATTATTGTTCAGGGGCTAACCATCAAAAAAGTCGTTGAGAAATGTGTGGATCCTGAGTTGTTTTAGGTTTGTTGCAGAAACCTCGGTTCGAACTCGAATTTTAATCGACCGTTGCGACTTTTAGGGTGTCGGTTGATCCTGGCCGTCCAAAAGGAATGCCGGCTGAGATCATGATTTTGTCGCCTTTTTCTAGGCCGATATAATCCCGGGCCAGATGCTGAATATGGCGGAGCATTTCATCGAAATTTGCAGGATCCATGGTTTTGAGCGGACTGACGCCCCAGCTCAGGGCCATACGGTTGGCTGTGGGTTGATGAGGCGTAATGCCGACGATTTGGCAAGGTGGACGCTCGCGGGATATGCGCTGCACTGTGGACCCGGAGGCCGTATATCCAAAGACAGCTTTACAATTCATAATTTCGGCTATGCCGCGTACAGAATGACTGATGGCATCTTCAGATGTGGCATCATGGGGTAGGCGGCGGTTGCGGAAATAGTCCCAATATTCAGGATCAGTTTCCGCGGCGCGGATGATGCGGTCCATAATCGCCACGGCAGTCGCCGGGTGGCGGCCAACGGCTGTTTCGGCCGATAACATAACGGCATCGGTTCCAAGATAGACGGCTGTGGCAACATCTGAAGCCTCTGCACGGGTAGGGGTTGGGCTGTCGATCATGGATTCCAGCATATGAGTGGCTACAATAACCGGTTTGCCCAAGGAGCGGGATTTGCGGATGATTTGACGCTGCACAACAGGTACCCGTTCCAATGGTAGTTCAACGCCTAGATCCCCGCGTGCGACCATAACGGCATCTGTGTATTTTAGAATCTCATCAAGTTCCTCAACGGCAGATGGTTTCTCGATTTTGACTATAATGCCAGCTTTGTCGCCAATAATTTCGCGGGCCTCTTTGACATCATCAGCGGTTTGCACAAATGAAAGCGCAATATAATCCACATTCTGCGACAGGGCGAAGGCCATGTCCTTTCTATCTTTGTCGGTCATGGCCGACATGGGAAGAACAGTATTGATGACGTTGAGGCCTTTACGGCTGGAGAGCTTTCCAGGCACGTCCACATTAGCTTTTATGTTCTTACCGTCATTACTTTTCACGGTGACTTGGAGTTTGCCGTCATCGAATTTGAGAATATGCCCGGGCTCCAGAGCTTGGAACAATTCGGGGTGGGGCACCATAATAGTGTCTTTATCGCCTTCGCCTTCGCCAAGTTTGAGAGTTACCGTGCTCCCATAACGCAGCTCAATAGATTCGTTTTTAAATGGACCAACTCGTAGCTTTGGTCCCTGCATATCCGCAACAATGCAAATAGCATTACCAATAGACTCAGCAATATCACGGATGTGTTTGACGGACTTTGCGTGGTCATCATGGGAACCATGTGAAAAGTTTAAACGAAAAGCATTGACCCCGACTTCGTGTAACAGCCGTAAGGTATCCGGAGCTGCGCTGGCTGGGCCCACAGTGGCCAGTATTTTAGTGAACCGATGTTTCACAATGAATCCTTTTGGTTATGACAGCGCTGTCATACATGGTGATTGTGTAAAAGGCCAGTCATTCTGAAAGAACTTAATGGGAAGCTGGTGATGTGGCTAGTCTTATATAATCTTAGCAGCGGGAGGCGGGGAGCTGAATCATTTCGCCTAAGCCAATCGAGAAATTAGCGTCGAGACCATTCAAGGTCTGAATGTCAGTTACGCCAACGCAAAGTTTTCGTGACAGGGAATAGACTGTATCGCCTTCAACGACTTCATGTTGTGTTGTGTTGCCTATCGCCGTGGTGGCTGAACTGCCGTAATTGGTCGGGGCTGATGCTGAGGCCGCTACAGGCGCGGTAACCTGATCATATTGTGGATATGCCGCAGCTACAGATGGTGCTGCTTCGGTTGGGGCGATGGCTTGAGCCGTATTTGAAGCGGTGATTGAGGTCTGATCAATTTCTCCATTTGCTTGCATGGCATGATAGCCCGGGGTTCCAAATGTATCATCATAAGCTTGGTCTGTAGGAGCCGAATATTCTTTGCTAACTGTTGCCGTTTCAGAAGGCGCTGTCGTCGTTGTGCTGGCTGAATATGTTCCGCCAGCCGGGTATTCACTATAGGTCGTGACTGTTTGGGCTGGCACATATTGAGAGGTGGTCGTGTGATTATAAGATTGGGCCTGAACTGGAGCGGGGTCACAATCAATGGTCTTGTCTGCAATTCCGTATCCTGCTGCGCCTCCTACTACTGCGCCGATAACTGTACCCTTGGTGCCGCCAATCAGTTCGCTTCCAGCCAATGCACCAGCCGCGCCGCTTATACCTGTCCCGATAAGCTTCCTGTCGCCTTCTTTACTTTCACAAGC
>JAHDGM010000017.1 GCA_020627655.1 Hellea sp. | reverse complement strand
CCGTTCCAGGCGGATTTGAGGGTGATGAGTTTCTTGGCAGCGTATCAACTTATCTCCCGGCTAATTTGGGCGGCTTAGATGGCCGGGCCCTGAAAAACAGGGACATGCTTGAAACCAAAGACATAAGCTGTACGCCGCGGACCATCCCGACAGGTTATGTTCCGCAATTTTCAAACCACATTGTCCTGCGAGCCCTTGAAGGCCCTGAGTTTTATGAATTATGCCTGGAAAGCCAAAGGCACCTGTTTATCAATCCCTATGAGGCCACGCAAAACACAAACCGAATGGGCGCGCGATTAAAAGGCAACCGCGTCGTTCCAAAAGAAACCCGGAGCATGATCAGCGCGCCTCTATTGCCAGGCACGCTGCAATGTCCCCCCGATGGGCAGCCAATTCTTGCCATGACGGATGGTCACTGCACGGGTGGTTATTTGCGAACCCTGCAGGTTATTCGTGCCGACCTCTGGCTCATGGGCCAGATACGGCCAGGAACCCAAATTAGTTTTCAGCGTTCAATAGGCGATAACGCCCAAATATCGCTTAGCCGGCGCAACGCATTTTATGGCAACCTTATGGACGGGTTCACATTCTGATATGGTGGGTTCCCCATATATATTGCTGGATGACCAGCTTTCTGGCCAATGCCGTCACTATGTTGATCCTGTTGAAATCATCACGGCCTCATCAGCCAAAGAGCTTATGACAGCCTTTCACAAAATTGATGGCTATCTACAGCGCGGATTATATGTAGCCGGTTATATAAGTTACGAAGCCGGATTTATTCTTGAACCGAAACTAAGCCCGTTATTGCAAGCGTCTTATGAGACACCCCTTTTGCAAATGGGCGTCTTCAAATCATGGTCCGATAAGTATCCCAAAGCCCCCTGCGAAGCCGCACCTCAGCTGTCTTTAACGCCAAATTGGAATGAGGCTGAATATATAGAAAGGTTCAACAAGGTCCTCGACTATATCACGGCTGGTGATGTCTATCAGATCAATCTCACCTTCCCTTTAATCTCCGAATATAGCGGGTCCGCCTTTTGCCTTTATGATACCTTGAGAGCTAGGCAACCCGTGCATTATGGCGGCGTCATTGCTTTGGGCGGAGCTGAGATTGTCAGTTTTTCACCGGAATTATTTTTTGATAAAAAAGGCGAAACTATCACTATGCGTCCAATGAAAGGAACGGTGAAACGCCTGCCTGATCGCGCCGCAGATCTTGCACTGCGTGATGCCATGAAAGTGGACACAAAATCACAGGCTGAAAACCTGATGATTGTTGACTTGCTGCGCAATGATCTGTCCCGGATCGCGCAAAAAGCTTCAGTCAAAGTACCTCATCTGTTTTCTCTGGAGACCTATCCAACGCTTCATCAAATGACATCCACGGTCACGGCAAAGGTCGATAAAACCCTGCCTGTAAAAACCTTGTTCGAAAATCTGTTTCCCTGTGGTTCTGTCACGGGGGCCCCAAAAATCAGAGCCATGGAAATCATTCATGAGCTTGAGACCGTCCCAAGAGGGCCTTATTGCGGGGCTATTGGATATCTGGATCCAGATGGAGACGCTTGCTTTAACGTGGCCATCCGAACGGCCATAATTCAAAACGGACAGCTGCGCTATCACGTTGGCAGCGGGGTTGTTCTGGATAGTGATGGCCAGGCCGAATATGACGAATGCCTCTTAAAAGCGAAAATGCTGTCCAGTAATCCAGACCTGATTGAAACATTTCGCTGGTCGGCTGCTGGAGATATTTTACGTAAAAACCGACACATGACCCGCCTGAAGCAAAGCGCAAAAGCTCTGGGATATCCCCTGGATGAAGCCGGGCTAGAAAGTGAACTTGCAAACCTAACAGGCAATCATGATTTGCGGGTAAGGCTCACCCTCAGCTCTACAGGCAATATCAATTTAACACCGGCACCCTTCACCGCTCTGCCCTCACCTTTGAAGCTTTCAATTTCCCGGCAGGCTTTAACCCAAGGCGTTCAGGATACCCGCCACAAAACCACAGCACGTGATTTTTATGACGGTGAACGCAACCGCCTGAAATCTATGACCGGCTGCAACGAAGTCATTTTCTTCAATGAAAGAGGTGAGTTATGCGAAGGAAGTTTCACAAATATTTTTATCGAAATTGAAGGGCAGCTTTACACGCCGCCCCTGTCCAGCGGACTGCTTGCCGGTATATTGAGAAGCGAATTACTGGAAAACCAAAAGGCTATTGAAAGAGTTTTATTCATAACCGATGTTACCAAAGCCGATGCAATATTTGTCGGAAATTCACTGCGAGGTCTCTTAAAGGCGGAATTAATTAGTCCCTCTCCATTATAATAATACAGTCTTTGTAATTATACAGCCAATTTCACTATTCCTGATTGCCCCGTCCGGCTTCACCCCCTATATAAATCTCACTATAATATATGGAGGGTGAAATGGCTAAACTCAGCACATTACAATATCTGGACAAAGCACTGGGAGGCCTGCGCGAGCTGGGTCTTTTGAAGGGTAAAAGTGATCCTGTTCCGATTGTCACGCTTCTGGATCAAATTTCTGACCTTGATCGGGATAAAGTTACGGCCATAGCCCGCACCCTTAATCAAGCCTCTTATTTCAACGAAGTAGTACGTGAACAAGTGTCTGGCATTAAGGTCGCTGACCGTTATGAAGGTATTACCAACGCCTTTAATTCTATACGGGACGACTCCAAAGCTCTGGTCGATCAATATGCTGACGGCAAAATCGGAACTATGGAAAAAATCTCTAACATTTGGATGAAAATGCGCCGCGGCACCATTGCTGACAGGTTCGAGAAAATTAAAGGCATTTATGCTGACGTAACTGAAGAAACCTCAAACCAGATTGAGCGCGAGCAATTAATTCTTGAAGCGTATATGGACTTTCGCGGTGCCATGAAAAACGCCGAAGTATTGTCATTTGACGTCCTGAACAAAGCTGAAGGTGAGCTGGAAAGCGCCAAGGAAGCCGTTGGCAAAGCTGTCACAAACATTGAGAGCTATACAGGCGACGATCAAACCGAACGCGCGACCCTTGAACTTGACCGGGACGAAAAATTACGCGCCCTGCAAACAGCGGATAAACGCTATCAAGTCGCTAAAGATTTATCAGATAATCTGACCGTTGGGTATAACACCTCCGAAGTTGTTATGGCGCGCCTAGTGCAAACGAAAAACGCCAAAGAAAGGGTCTATGCCCAGAGCATCTCATTTTTCAGCACGAACGAAGTTGTCCTGACAGCGCTGAGCGCTACCCTTACAGGTATGCATGGTCTGCATGAGAGCACTCAAACACTTGAAGCTATGAAAAAGGGTGTGAATGACAGCCTCGAAGTTCTTTCCGAAGTTGGGGACAAAGTCCAGGAAGCCGCTGTCAAAGCCGGCTACGGACCAACCGTGTCAGCTGCCGCTGTTAAGAAACTACTCGACTCTGTCATTGCCTATCAGGAACGCAGTCAGGAAATTATTGCAGAAATGCGGACACTGGCGACTGAAAATTCCAAGGAAATCCGGGTCATTGTTGAAGACGGTAAGCGCCGCTTGGCACGCTTAGCCGAAACCGGTGCGTCAAGCACGCTTCTGCTCGACTAGGTTTGCCAACCTGATGGTAAATACGGAAGATATATTAAAGCATCAGGCTGAAACTGACGCCCAGGCTGCCGCTAAATCCGTTCAAAGCGAAGAAAAACTGGATGACGTCATGCTCGCCATGGACGTGGTTGATACTCTGCGCCACGAACATATGATGATCGAAAAAGATCTGGCTGTAGAAGATCGTCGCCAAGCCCTTATTGAGCGCCTGCGCAGTATCTATAAGGCCCAGGGCATCAACGTCCCGGACGAAGTGTTGATGGATGGAGTTATGGCTCTTGAAGAACAACGTTTCGTCTATGAGCCGCCTAAGAAGGGTTTTTCGACATCACTGGCCAGATTTTATATTAACCGCAAAAAATGGCTGCCTTTATTATACACAGTCTTCTTCGTATCAGGCGCCGCCTATTGCATTAATTATCTGGGATTTGAACGTCCGCAGAAAGTTGAATCCAAACGGATTGAAAAGCTTCTGGGCGAGACACTGCCAACGCAGCTCAATGAAAGCCAAGCGGAAGCGCTGAAACTTGCCGCCACCGATGATTTAAAAGCGCGTATCAATGATCTTCACGGACTCGGCGAAACTGCCATTAGCGAGAAAAACATAAAGGCAGCAGAAAAATATACAGCCGATCTTAAACAGCTCTCAAGCGATCTGTCACAGCGTTACACTTTGAGGATTGTGTCCCGTCCCAATGAATATAGTGGAGTCTTTCGGATCAATGACGAAGGCGGCACTGAAGTTCGCAATTATTATCTGATTGTCGAGGGCGTAACTCCATCGGGGGAACTGGCCAAAGTTTTGATTAACAGCGAGGAAGATCAAAAATCCCGCCGGACCAATATCTGGGGTGTCCGCGTACCCCAGTCCGTTTTCAATCGTGTTGCCGCGGATAAACAAGATGATCAGATTATTCAAAATGCGACCATCGGAGAAAAAAAACGCGGCTACCTATCACCTGAATACTCCATCGAGACCTCCGGTGGATTGATACTGGACTGGTAAAATGAAAAGCGGACTTCAAACACTCCATGATATAGACACGGCCATTGCAAAAGCCCGGCAGTCGGTCAGTGAAGCTTCTGCGCTCCCCCACCGTACTGCACAGGCGCTTTTGGATTTACGGCGGCAGCAGTCGGCAGCCTATGACAACATAGCCAAAGAGCGCTTGGGATTGCTGGAAGACGGTGACGGCGGGGAGCTGGGTTATGTTGACCGTAAAGCCGAAAAGCTTTTAATCGACCACCAGAAAATTCAGCAAAAGAACTTGGCTAAAATCGATAAGCAGCAAGTCAAAATCGAAAAACTTGAAGCCGACCGCCGCAAGGCTGAACAAGATGTGCAAAAGGCAATTGATAGCTATGACAAAGCCGCCGCTCAGGCTGAAGTCAAAATCTTAAAAGATCTTCATTATCAAGAGGTTTTGGACCGGGTTGAAACCGCAGAAAGCACAGTCATTCGCGCCAACGAAAAACTTGATCTTGCACGGCAGGATGAAACCGAAAAAGGCATGCCTTACCGAAAAGACCCCTTTTTCACATATTTGCAAAACCGCAAATATGGTACAAAACAAGCCAAGGGTTGGTTTTTAACCAAATGGCTGGATAGCTGGGTCGCGTCTATTTCTGGATATCGCAAGGCCGCAGAAAATTATCGCCGCCTGCAAGCAATTCCAACCCGACTGGAAAACCACGTCAACTCCCTCGAAGCCAGCGTGCTTGAAGAACGAGCGGCCCTGCAAAAACTGGAAGCTGATATTCTAGAGCGCGAGGGCGTTACCGCTCGCCACAAAGCCTCATTAGATGCTCAGAAAAAACTTGATAAAATTGACGAACAAATCGCAACTGCAGAACGTGAATATGGCGAGCTAAGAGATGAGCACCATGCTTTGGCTGCAGGGGAAAGCGGGCCATATCAGGAAGCCGTCAGCATTTTATCAGACGCCATGCAGCGCGTGAAAATTCGTGACCTTAAACGCCTTGCGGCCCAAACCACGAGCCGTGCCGATGATCATGCCATTGAAGAAATCCTTAATTTGGCCCGAGCGGCTGACGATATGGAAGACGACCAGAAGGAAGCCAAAAAACTTATCCGTAAATATGAGCGAACGCTTCGTGATTTGGAAGACATAAGGCGCCGTTTCAAATCTCGCCGCTATGATGCTCCCTCATCCGTCTTTGATGGAAACCTTCTAGGGGCCTTGCTAGTTCAGGTTCTTGCCGGCGCTATGGATGGCAATAGTTTATGGCGTCAGATTGAACGGGCACAACGAACAGTCAGACGATATTCTGATAGTGATTTTGGTGGTATTGACTGGACAGAAGGCCTGAGGCTCCCGCGAAGCTCGGGTCACAGACGTCGCAGCTCTCCGCGCATTCGAACATCTATTCCGCGTATGCCGCGCACAAGGCTCCCGCGCACGCCAAGGTCCTCCGGTGGCCGTTCCGGCGGGTTTCGTACTGGCGGGGGATTTTAAGCCCCTCAACACCCTCTATACGCGTAAAAAGCAACCATTACGCGTTTGTTTTTAAAAGCTTTTTTTAAAAGTGTATTCAATTGAAAAAAGCAAGGAATTCTCAACTTTACATATGTGGACGCGCATATTTTACGCGACTATGCCCCTGTACATAAAATTATAAAAATAATTCCGGGGCTCATAAATGGCTCAAAAAAAGTTGAGTGAAGCAAGCAAATCCGTTGACCGGCATGTCGGAATGCGCCTTAGGGTGTTGCGTCTAAATCACAATATGTCGCAGAGTGAGCTTGGAGACAGTGTTGGCGTCACTTTTCAACAAATTCAAAAATATGAACGCGGTGCAAACCGTATAGGTGCCAGCAGGCTTTGGAAATTATGTGTTATCTTTAACGCTAAGCCCAATTATTTTTTCGAAGGGCTTACATCTGAAAATGAAAAGACCGAGGATGCCTCTGAATATAAGACAGACGTTAACTGGTCAGAAAAACTTTTTGACAAACAAAATCACCGCCTTGTGACAGCATTTGATCGTATAAAAAACCCGGAAACACGCGCTTCAGTTTTAAGATTAGTCGAAGCCCTGGATAGTCACTAAAGCGCATTCACGCGAGCTAAATTCGCTTCAGCCTTTACATGATGAACAGGACTAGTATCCAGCGCCATTTGGAATAACAGACGGGCCCGTTTAGACTTACCGCTTTGCAAGGCGACATAGCCCGCATCATTTAAAATATCCGCAGCACGGTTATCTTCAATATCAATCAAAGCTGCTTTTAACTGTCCCGACAGAATAAGGCTCATGCGGCGGTTATTATCATAAATATCAGTTTGCGGACTGATCTTCATTGCTTGTGAAAACTTACTTTCAGCTTCAGCATATCGTTCCTGAAGTAAAAGAGACATCCCCATATTATTAATTGTCCCAGACCGCCATTTATCTGTCCCCAGGGCATGTACATAACACGCCAAAGCGTCCATCCACTCGTCAGCCCGATCATGATATTGTCCCTTGGCGTTCCATAACCGTGCGTCACCCGGCGCAAAAACAAGACCATCATTTATCGCCTTTTGAGGATTATCAAAACGATCTGTATAAACACCTGAAAGTATTTTCCCGATCCTGATTTCATCCTGATCTTCGTCATCTGAAAACTGTTCGTCCCAAAAAATTATGGCGGCCTTTTGATATTCTCCAAGGGCTAAAAAACTTTCACCAGAACCAATAAGAGCGGGTTTGTCTTTTGGTTTGTGTACGAGAACTTTGGCAAAACCAGATAAGGCATCCTGATATCGTTCGGCGTTAAAGTCATCTTGTGCTGCACTGAGTGTCGCTTGGGCATCAAACGGCTCGGATTTGATCTCAGTAATAGGCTCTATCTCGACAGGTCTGACATCTATGTTAGGCGCGGTTGCGCAGCCCGATAAGGCGGCAAACGCAACGAATACTGTAAAGTAACGGATCATGCCGCCATGCCTTGTGCGATACGTATGCCCGCAGGCACTAAGAGCATGACCATAATAGCCGGAAAAATAAAAACGATGAGCGGAACCGTCAATTTTGCGGGTAACGCCATAGCTTTTTCCTCTGCCCGCATCATCCGTTTATTACGCATATCTTCGGAGAACGTCCTAAGCGCTGAACCAAGACTGGATCCCATCTCTTCGGCCTGCTTCATCATAACTGACAAAGCTTTGACCTCATCCAGATTAACACGGTTAGCAAAGTTCAACATGCCTTCATGCCGTTCCCGGCCTGCACGCAGTTCAATGTTGAGCAAGTCCAAATTTAACTTCAAAGCTGGATACCGGCCGCCTATTTCATCCGTAACCCGCAGCAAAGCTGCGTTCATCCCCAGACCGGCTTCGATACAGGCAACCAGCAAATCCATCATATCAGGAAAACCGTCTTTAATTTGCTGTTTGCGTTTCTTTTCACGCCAGCGAATAAACATTTGAGGCGCCATAAATCCGACTAAAATAAGCGCACAACTGATAATGATAGCCTTATTCTGATCAATATGAGGCACTATAAAAGCCCAGCTGAGCATAAATATAAGCTGAGGAACCATCAGGCATAATATACGGGTCGCGTGATAATATTTGACAACCGACGTCCCATAATAGCCTGCCCGAGCCAGCTGAGCTCTGATTTTCGAAATCTCCCCTTCATCGGGTAAGGTCAGATGACTGGCAAATGCGTCAAATGTCTGATTCCCTTTTAGAATTGACCCATTGCCTTCTGTATTCCAGCGACCTTTCAAACGACTTTTAATATGCCGACTATCTTCCATGGCCTCTTTCATGGCCATAAAGATCAGCGTAATGGCCAGAGCCGTAAAGCCTAGAGCCACCATAATTATCAGATTATTTGAAGATGATAATTCGGTCATGATCAAATTTTGAAGTTTATCATGCGCCGCATGACCATGTTTCCAATAACCATCCAGATGCCAATACCCCAGAACGCATATGTGACAATTACATTATCTTCGACTTCTCCATAGAAGTCAGGAACGGTAAATTTGATAATTAAAAACAGAAGCAATGGAGCCAGGTTCAAAATCCAGGCTGATACACGCCCCTCTGCGGAAGCCGCTTTAATCTTCAAACGCATCCGCTGACGGGACCGAATGGTTTGAGCATTTCGCTCTAAAAGCTCGGCAAGGTTACCGCCTGTTTTTTCCTGTAATCTGATCATGGCCGAGAATAGATCAAAATCCTCATGCCCTACTCTATCGGCAATGCGCTGCAGAGCATCTGGCACACGCCCACCATAGCCAATTTCATCACAGGCCATACCAAATTCTGATCCGATTGGATCAGGCATTTCCCGGCCAACCAGTGACAGAGCCACTGGAACGGGATGCCCTGCTTTTAAGGATCGTATGACCACGTCCAGCGCCTCCGGCAACTGGCTCGCAGCTTTTTGGCGACGACGCTTAACAAAAAAAGAAACGACCAATAAAGGCAAAGCTGTGCCTAAAACCCAAGCTATGATTGTATGCGGCAAAGTTCTTTGGAAAAAATATACTATAGCCGCTGAAACCACTCCTGATAACAACATCAGCGGATAGATCATATAAGGACCGATCTTGAGCCCGGATTGCAGGATCGCTTTACTGATCCGGTAATTCAAACCGCGCAAATAACCGTCTTTGCTGAGACCACGGTCCCGCCGCATTTTAGCCAGCAATGCCTGTGGTGTTTCAAAATTACTTTGTCTGGCACTGTGTTTATTTGCGTGGCGATTATTCTGCCGAGCCTCCAAAGCCGTTCCTAGTACGGCCTGCAAAGCCAAAAAAGCGCATGCAAATACCAATACATAAAGGATAATTGATGGCGTAGACGACATTATAGAAACTAACCCAATCGATCACGAATTGATTGTTCTGAAATTTTCCCCGTCGGCAAAACCTTGGGTTCAAATAACCCTTCTGGAAGCGGAATACTGCGCGTGATAATTTCCGGCAAACAATGCGGCCTAATACCTGTGGCTCTGAACTCACCAATGACCTCATGATTTGGTCCTGTGCCTGTCCGAGTGTAATTGAAAATTTCTTGCATCTGAATTATCGAACCCTCCATCCCGGTTATCTCCGAAACAGATGTTATTTTGCGCTGACCATCTGATAAGCGCTGCGCTTGAATGATAATGCCGACGGCACTTGCAATCTGGCCCGCAATAGCCTCAGGCGTAATCTTTAAATCACCCATGGCCACCATTTGCTCCAGACGGGTCAGAGCATCACGAGGGGTATTGGCATGTAAAGTCGCCATAGAACCTTCATGACCTGTATTCATGGCTTGCAGCATGTCAAAAGCCTCTTCGCCTCGAACCTCGCCTAAAATAACGCGGTCCGGTCTCATCCGCAGGGCATTTTTTACAAGCTCACGCTGGCGCACCTCTCCGCGCCCTTCAATATTGGGCGGGCGGGTTTCCATACGCGCCACATGGGGCTGCTGCAGTTGAAGCTCGGCCGCGTCCTCAATCGTTATTAAACGTTCTTTATGGCTGATGGATTGCGATAATGCATTTAGCAGAGTCGTCTTACCAGAACCGGTACCACCCGAAATCAAAATTGTGACTCGCGCTTTACACGCGGCCCATAAAAACTGCGCTACGACATCTGGAACCGCGTTAAACTCAACCAGTTTGTCCAGCGTAAAAGGTGTTTTTGAAAATTTCCGAATTGAAACTAACGGGCCATCTACAGCAATAGGCGCAATCGCCACATTCACCCGGCTGCCATCTAAAAGTCGCGCATCGGCCATAGGCTGGCTTTCATCCACACGCCGTCCTACCGTTGAAACGATGCGATTGATGATCCGCATCAAATGACCTTCGCTGGCAAAACGAACCGGGCTCAGTTCAAGTTCTCCGCCTTGCTCCACATAAACCTGTCTATGGGTATTAATCAGAATGTCAGAAACTTTGTCATCTTTCAGCAATTGCTCCAAAGGACCGAGACCCGTCATTTCATCGATAATACCATTGACCAATGTATTAAATTCCTGCCTGTTAAGCTGGAGATTTTCTTTTTCAATGAGATCTCTGAGGACGATACTGATACTGCGCTGCATTTCTATTTCGTCCAGATCTTCGAGATGCATGAGGTCAATTTCATCCAGTAGTCGACCATGTAAATGAATGCGCGTCTCAAGAAACTTTTCATTAAGCTCTTGTTGTTCGTCCTGCACCGCTCGGCGTTCCTTAAGGGGCGGCGTTTCCACAACGGGAACTTCCACAACCTCAATTAATGCCTCAGGTCCTTCTTCTACGATAGTCGCTGGCTTTATCGCAGCCGAATGCTGCGATGTATTATTATTTAGAATGTCGGAAAAGCGTCCCATGAACCAGACGCTATCAGAATGTATTAAATGTGAGGTTTAGAAACAGGTTTAATAAGACCTTACCCCGTGGCTTTCAGAGCCAGCTGCTGGGCTTGAGTTTCTTTAAGCCAGTCTCCAACAATTCCGTTGACATCCTTGGTAAACCGGCTCTCCGGATGGGTCGCCCCGACCGGCTCACCGCGGTTCATGGCTTCACGGACATGTTCTGCACATAAGGTGACGGTTTCAACCGGACCCAATGCCTTTTCTGCGTCCTTGATTTTAAGGCTACTGCGAAATGAACGGCGCTCATATTTATTTACGATAAAATCAATTTTATCCAACGGCTCAATAGCCTCCATTAAGGCCGCCGCACGAGCGTAAGCCTGATGCAGAGACGGGACACTAAGCTCTGTTACAACTGCGAGCTTATCAGCTGCGCCAAGAGCAGCATGTGTCCAGGGCATCCAAATCCGCGGGACATCAATAATGATATAATCGTAAAGTCCGCTCACATTATCTAGAAAGGCCAGAACTGTTTGAGGATTCACAAGATTATTGCCATCAAGTACCGCCGGGGCGCTGAAAACTGAGAACCCAAAAGGCGTCGGTATCATCCAAGCTTCAGTCAGATCCGCATCAACTCGAGAAGGATCATCCGCAAAGTAATCGACCCTTACACGCGGAATTACATCTAAATACTGCTGAAGAACGCTATTTTCAAAATCCAGTTCCAACAGAGCTATACGCGGCGTAAACGGCAATGTTTTATGTTTTTGTGTGGCAAGCCTGAAAGCCATTTGCACAGCTAGGCTTGTTGCGCCGGCACCCCCGCAAGCATTTGTTATGCCCCATATTACCGGGTCAGGTCGCGTTGACTGTTGAACATAGCTCGGCACATCTGATTCTGGCTTTACGAGCCGCATTTTGTTTGACTTTTTTATCATAGCCCCCCCGATCTCAAATCCTCAGCGACCGCAGAAGCCTGCGAACTTAAGAGAATTTGACTGATATTTGATGAAAACATATCCAAAAATACAAAGTCCCTCTGAATGCCCTCAATTTTTACAGTGACTAAAGGCATTAGGTCCGCAGGATTGCCGGCACGGCCCATACCCGAATTTTCATAGATGATCGTGATTTGATCGGCTTTAATGCGATCAAAATAATCGCACATTCCGCGCCGCTCCTGATTTGTAGATTTGCATTGCCCGTCAAGGTCACGGCCAAATAGAACTTTTTTAAAAGCCACCTGATCAAAGCCGCCCTTAGAACAGCTTTGAGTTTTCCCGAAGCAGATAATTTTATAATCCGGCATGGGATCCCCGGCCTCAGCCGACTCAAGGCCCGTAATATCCGATAAACCCAGAGCAACGCTATCAGAAGTGGTCGCGACTCTGACGCCTATCCTAGCCGCATGCTGCAATGCGTTTGATTGCCAATAAGCATGAGCAAGTTCCACTCCGCCGCCTATGACAATGATAAATATACCCAATATCCAGCTCGCAGATATACTGACGGCCCCGGACTGGCTGTTGGAATATTGCCGTAATTTACCAGCTATAAACCTCATAGGCCGCCTCCAACGACGCGCTCCTGCACCTGAGCCGTCAAGGTCACGCTATTTGGCATCAGCGATGAAATTATTCCAAAGCCTTTATAATCAACATTGCTGGTAATCTGCACTGTCTCGATGACGCTTTCACCCCGATAGTCAGTCGCTCCGTCAGCGTTTTCAGTATTGTTGGTTTTAAGATAGCTGATCGTAATATCAGATGGTGTCCAGTTCTTAATCAGGGATACCGCATTACCGTCCAGCGTACCCGTGACTGCCAGATTTTTTGCCGCCGTCTCTCGAGCCGCAGGATCATCAGATCGTGCCAGATAACTTGACGCCATGGATAGCTGGTTTTCCAGTCTGTGATTTTGCAAAAGCATATTTGATGCATCCAGCCCGCCCAGTCCAATCGTCAATAGAAGCGGCAAAAGCAGCGCGCCTTCTACTGCTATTGCGCCGCAATTATCCTTAAAATATGTGCAAATGATCGACTTCATCGTGCCACAATCACACGATCTTTAGCGACTGAATCACGGCCCTTAACAACGGGACCAACAATTTCGCCCCAAATCGTATTTCCTTTACCGGTTCCCATAGGTTCCGTTACAAAGACTTTGGCAAAAGTTTCCACAGGCAAACTATCTCTCGATCCGTTCATACCTATAGTGGCTTCAATTTCCTCACAGTTTAAAACCGCAATATATAAAATACGGCGGTCCACATCAGTCGCTGGCCCGCTACCATGACATTGCGGCGTTCCTTCTTCTGGCGTCGAAGATGTCCCATATGAAACCGCACCCGGAATTGAACCCGTGTCTATCTCCCAGCGATAAACCTGATAACGGCTTGGCGGTGTCTTGGGCAAAGACTTACGGCTATTATAATTCAGGTTATATGTCACATTATCAATTACAACAGACTTAACCGCGTTATGATTGATCTCCATATAGGATACGAAATCCCAATCTCCTGTACCCTGACGTCCATCCATATAGGGGCAATTACCTGCCGAAAAACAGTCATCTCTGGGTAGACCCATTGCATTAGGATCCGGCGTTTCTGTACAGGCTTTACCGGAATACCCTTTAGTTACATTAGCGGCCGGTGCATAAAGCGGGTTATTTCTATGCTTTTTGTAATCGCCCGCATAAATATCAAAACGGGTATTAAAGGCGAAACGAAGATTAGCGCGGTTACCCGTTTTTAAATCAACTCCCGGAGACTTGGTAAAGCATATTGGCGGCTCGACCAGAGCAATCGCATCGTCAATATTACCGCTCCCGATCCCATAGGGGTCTAAAAACCCAAAATTACCAGGTCCATAAAGATCAGTGTTTTTACTCGGTGTTTTTATTTGAACCAAACGCCGTTGAAATGCGGGATCTTCCATCGCTTCATATATAGATGTCTCAGTGTTCTCATACGGGTTACAGACAAAAAGCGGTGCAGTGCCGCAAACCCCGTTTTCCGCCCCTGCGATAGATTTCGCCTCTAATGTGACAGATGAAATATTAGATGCCAGCGCCTTGGAAAAAAGAACATTGACTGTTTCCGGAATAACCACAACTTCGACATACCGGGCTTCATAAGGCTCTGTTGTTTCGTGCTCGGCCCCGGGAATGTCATAGTCATTTGCAGGCAGGCTTTTTAAAAAACGAATGGCATTGGGCTTAACCTCTCCCAGACCTTGATCCCCAAATTTTTGAGAATTCGATACAAGATTAGCTATAGCGCGATTGGCCCTAGACAATGAATCACTACGTTGATCAAGCTCGGCCGCGCCAGCACGCGCTAAGGCATCAGCCGCTAATTGTAGCTCTTGCTCCAGATTATACATACGCGAAACATCAACAGATAACGCCGCACCGCCAATTAAGACGGGCGCGAACAGTGCCGCCCAAACGGCAATTGCACCGCCGGTTTCACGCCAAAAGCGGCGCAGTAATGTTCCAAGCCGCTGTCTCATGCTAATCTGTTGTAGTAAAATCTACCGGTTCCTCGACTTCATCTTTCCTGTAACGCTCACGCGCTGCGCTCATGCGCTGAGCATCAGGCCGGATATAGGTATTTTCTTTTTGTTCTGGTGTTGGCGCAACAGCCTGAACCGCAATATTATGACGAACCGCCTGACCATGCATAGGATCAGTCGTTTCCAGGGTTGCGCAGGCACTCAGACTTGCTGCCGATAAAATAAGTATAACGCTTTTGATATGAAGTTTCATCGGAAAGTCCTATTGTAAAGTATGGCCATATTTGGCGGATAACCCGCCATCTTCGGCAACGTCTTCAAGCGTTCCGTTTAAAAACAAATCCAGCTCTGACGGTGACTTGCGGCCATCTAATGGCGTGGCCAGTTTACTGATGTCTGTTGCAGGCTGGACAAGGCGCGGCGTTACGATAATCACAAGCTCGGTTTCAAACTTCTTATAACGGCTTGAGCGAAACAGACTGCCCAAAATTGGGACATCACCAAGCCATGGTACTTGAACCTTGCTTGTGGAGCTGTCATTTTGCAGCAAGCCGGCAATGGCAAAACTTTGACCATTTCGCAGCTCAACCGTTGTATCTGCCCGGCGAACGCGCAGGGACGGGATTTCCACACCGCTAAGGCGAATTGAATTTGTGTTATCAATCTGGCTTACCTCGGGTTTGACTTCCAAATTAATAATACTGTCGTCGAGAACTGTCGGCGTGAAAGACAGGCCAACTCCGAATTGTCTGAATTCAATGGCAATCTGACCTTCATCCGCAGCAACCGGAATTGGAAATTCCCCGCCCGCCAGAAAGCTGGCCGTATCACCGGACATGGAAACCAGATTAGGTTCGGCCAATGTGCGGATAACCCCTTGTTCTTCAAGTGCCTGAATATTTGTATCCAGTGAAATATTACCGCTGCCGCCTAAGAGTGTTCCGGCCAATGATGGAATTTTACCCGATATTAGACCTGTTCCGCTTTGAAAGCCGAAGTCGCCGGACCGCTGTGTTAAAAGTCCAATGCCAAGTTCTTTGATCGCGTCGCGACTGGCTTCCACAAAACGAACTTCAAGCATAACCTGATGTGAGTCATTGACGGATAAGGCATTTGTCACGCGTCCCGGCGCATAAGCCTGCGCTATTTTCTCTGCATGGACAGACGCTTCAACACTGGAAACTTCGCCCGAAATATAAATACCGCCGCCCATGGGTCTGACTTCGACCCTTTCATTCGGCATGGTTTCGAACAGGCTTTTTTTAAGTTCAGCCAGATCATATCCAACCGTTACGTCAATAATATCAACCAATTGCTTTTGCGCGTCATAGAGCATGACATTGGTTTTTCCGCCGCTTTTTCCCATCACATGGAAAGAGCGGTCTGTCAGCACAACCACGTCTGCAATATCGGCATTGGCAACACGAACTTCCTTGAAAGACTTCTCCGTGCGCATCACAATCATATCATCAATTTTGACACTTGTCGCAACCCGGTCACCGGCGCTGTGATCGATCCAGGACTTGGCAGAAGCCGTGCCCAGACTGCACCCCATAATAAGACTGCTGATCAAAAGCTTATTGATAAATTTCATGGCTAACCCCCCGCCAATCTATCTGAACTGGCCTTAGCAATATCGTCTTTGAGAACCTGAACCTGCGCGCTGGTTTCACCGCGGATAACTGTGACATTTGCCATATTGGATGTTGCAGGCTTCTTTTTGGAAACGGAACGCCTATATGGCCTTACGACAGCCCGTTTCTGTTTCGTATTTAGCAGTGTTTTCTGCTCAACCGTCTGGGCAGTTTGCACCTCCACGTCTCCGGCGCGCCGTAAGGTCAGGCTTAACTGACCCGCATCGCGCGCTAGATGAAGTTTTTGTGCATCAACATTGGCAACTTCCAGTGTTACCGTTTTCACTACATTAGGCTCAGCCCGCTGATCATTTAAATCCTGACCAATTCCGAGAACTTTTACATTCTGCAGCAAAATATCAGATTTCAAATTGTTTCCGTTCCGCCGGGTTTCTTCATCACGTGTATAGATGACGTCCACATAATCGCCGGGCATTATAAAGCCCGAAACACCGTTCACCGCATTAACCTGAACGGATACAGCACGCATACCCTCCGTAATCAAAGCCGATAAAGAACCGCGAGCACCGGGCCCGCTGATTTTGTAATCCAGCACGGGTTCGTGACGGCTCATATGACGTAACACAACTGTCGCCTGACCAGGATCGACAAAGATATTATTGATGTTTTCATAGGTTCCAAGCGGAATTGAACCCTCGGGATATTCAACAACCTTCAAAAGCTCTGGCGTTAGAACATCGCCAAAACTAACATCGGCATCCAGAATAACAACAGGCACAGTATCTATGGCTTTAGCTGTTACACGCGGCGCGGCTTTTGTCCTGCGGGAATATTCGTCCCGGATAGCATCATTGATCCACCCGCGCGCCAAAACAACGGCAAATATGCCAAACGCCACGGATGCTCCGAGAGTTATTATGGTTGATTGCCGCACACACTGTCCCCGCTCATCAATCCGTCCTTATGACGGAGTAGAGACAGGCTTAACCAAATACTTCAAATCTTTGGTGAAAATACAAGCTTTATGAATTACTAAAATAACTAGTAAGCAATCAGTTAACACCCACCCAATTAATTAGTAATGGCGTGATGAAAGTCACAGCAATCAAATTATCATGTCTATAGCTTGTGCCGTCAACACGGAGGCGCAAATGATTTCAAATAGTCTAATGAGGATAATGGCAGTAAGATCAGCACGTAACTTGGATGTTACGCATAAAACCGATTTATCCATACCATTGAAGAGTGAATTTTTAAATCAGGTTCAAAATGCCCCTACAAAAGATCAATTACGAAGCATTTGCAACGAGTATGTCACAGGTAAACAATTTCCAACCTATGGAGCAAAGGCCAAAGTTTTAGAAATCTTAGTAAATGGTCACAAATTTTTCTCTAAAGAAACTTCAAGCAACCAATCAGACGAAATAAAACCTGCAGACCTGAAGGCATTTCAAAAAACCATTTCTGCTGAAGACGCAAAACTATTCAAAAACCCCCTTGGAATAGCCATTTGGGTCTCAGAAGCAATTCAAGCCGCGACCTATTCAAACAAAGCTTCAAAAGAAATGCGTATGAAGCTTCAATTAGCTGCGCGAACAATTGGCATTATGAGTCAGTTAGTACAAAACAAACCCGTTTCGAAAAAACTTCTGTCAGCCCCTGTAATTTTACCTTCTGTGTCTGCCTTATCGGCAAACCCTCATGACATACGACCAGCAGGTATAGGCGACCTGCTAATTGTTAAAGACGAATGGTTATCATATGAACGCGATGAAATAGCCCATATTGAAAATGTTATGGCTAGCGAAACTCGCAAGCGCAATCATCGCCTTTTGGACCGGACAACTCAAGTTATAACTACAGAAACTGAGAAAATCGAAGAATCCACAAGAGACTTGCAAACCACCGAGAAAAGCGAGTTATCGTCACAAATGGACGAAACTATTTCCTCTGCCATGGCTTTATCTACTGGTGTCAATATTTCTGCGAGTTACGGCCCGGTTCTTAGCGTGGATTCTAGCGCGGACTTTTCATATGATACTTCCCGCGAAGAAGCTAAATCTGTTTCCAGTAACTTTGCCCAGGAAATGGTCGATAAATCAATATCCAAGCTATATGAACGCCGCAAGGATTCAACCAGCATTACGACTGTCAAAGAGATCGAAGAAATCAATGCACATGAATTCACAAACACAAATGAAGACGCAGATCATATTGTCGGTGTATACCGTTACGTAACTCAAGAATGGGAAGCGCAAATACTAAACTATGGCAAGCGATTATTATTTGAGTTTATAGTCCCAGAACCCGCCGCAAATTATCTACAAGCCCATAGTTCAGCATCCCAGAAACAAGCCGTCTTGAGCGAACCAAAGACATTTAATTTATCACCTAGCTCAATAACCTCACGCACATATTTAAACCTTGTAAGAGATTATAAGGCAACGGATGTAAGCCCTCCCCCAGACGCGATCATATATATTGATACGACAATAGAGATAGCTGAAGATTACCACGGAAAATTAAGCGGCAATGATTATAACGTTAAGACGCATACAGCGTCACAACCTATCCCGGAAGGGTATATGGTCACCCATGTAACAGGTGAATCATCAAAAGGCACCTTCCTCAAAGACAATAATGATCGAGAACCCCGTTTGGATGTGATAGCTGGGAATCGTCGCCTTATTCTTAAAAATGGGCATGCCTCTGGCAGTATCGATAATATCCGCGAAACAGTCGACATCGCGGTTTATTGCTTTGACGTTACCGCAGCCGCCATTCACCTTGAATTTAAATGCACGCGAACTTCAGAAGCCTTAGTCAATTGGCAACTTGAAACTTTTGATAAATTACGCATCGCAAGTCAGCAAGAATGGGCAGCGTACAATGCCGAGCAGGCCTTATTACAAAATCAAAACAGCTCTTATCAGAATGCTATCCACCCCGATAAAAAAAGGACTATAGAAAAAGAAGAGCTCAAAAGAGGAGCCCTTACACTTCTAACTCAACAATCCTTTGAAAACTATGACGCTGTAAACGATCCTCTAGAACTTGACCCCAATCAGACAGTACATGAAATTGATATCGACGAAGCCTTTAGAGTTGCTCCTGATATTTCCTTCTTTGAACAATGTTTTGAATGGGAACAAATGACTTATCTATTTTACCCATATTTTTGGGGCGATAAAAAAGACTGGCTCGATAAACTCAGATTGTCCGACAATGACAATATATTCGAATCTTTCCTGAAAGCTGGCTCTTCACGAGTTCAAATTCCTGTCCGGCCCGGATTTGAAAAAGCAATCATGTTTTACTTAGCAACTGGATTGGTATGGGGCGGTCGAGATACCCCCGTTATTGGATCACCCCTTTACGTGCCTATTGTTCAAGAAATTGCAGAATCCAAAGACGTTGCCCTTGCACAGGCAGACCCATATGGCGAAAAATGGAAATATCAGACTCCAACAAATCTCATTGTTCTAGACCCAGATGCATCTCTTGTAAGTTAAGACGAGATGGCGCGCGCTAGTGATGGTATAGGAATAATTCATGAGATCTTTTACCCAAACGAAAATCTGGGTAAACTAAAAGTAAATACTGGAATACTGGATCACGATGGTTTTCCATTTTACACAGATCTCATTGAATGGTCAGCTCCCGACTTACTTCTTCGTGATACCCTTCCTTTGGCCTGGACGGTCATCACACCGATAAAAGAAGGAGATATACCTACGCTCATCATTGTAGCTGCACCGGATGTGACCTTAAAATTTGTTTTTGAAGCAGCACCTGAAGATTGTTCGTCATGTCACTATCCACCGAACTGGAATGATTACTCCAAAATAGTCAGGCCATTTGTAATTCGAACAAATTCCCTTATGACTATACCTCAAACGGGAGACCGTCTTGATTATCAATCCCTATTATCTTCGTTGTATATCGGACGTTATAATGAGATATTAGACAGTCCTGAACATACAGAAATAAATGATTGGATTACGGTAACGCGGCTCCCTACTGGAATTGCGGTTTCTCATGCTTCAGGTCATTGGCAGGTCACGATAGAAGCAAAAGATTCAACCGGGTTTGAGCCAGTCTATACAGATGTGGCAATAGAAACTTATGGCGAATCTTATATTGATGAAACAGGGTATTTTGATACTTATGTTGCTACCCATACCGCCGTAAAAATTCTCCGGTCCAGTAATACAAAAGTAAGCGGGTTTAAACGTAGTTTTATAATGGGTGATCCTTTTTTCCGCCACGAATTAACCGTATATGATGATGATGGCATTGACCCTATCAATCTCCCTGACGAACTCTTTTTCAATCAGAAAAACAACATCACAAACAGCCTTACCTTAACCCATTCTCCTTATGGGGATTTCGTCACATTAATTCCGATAGTTATTTACTTAGCCCTTTCCTTTACTCCCGTAGTCGGCGAAATCATTGACTTCGCAGAACTATTAGCAATTGCAACTTTACAAAAAGACTTGCTGGGTAATTCAGCAGGTAAGTTTGAGTTTTCACTCACGGCTGCGAGTCTGGTTTCAGGGCCATTTTTTGAAGGCGCAGAAAATGCGAAAACTATAGCATCCCTTGCTGAAAAATTTTCCCCTGGAGTAAAGGTTACAGATTCTTCTGGCCACATGACGGATGCTATTAAACATGAAATAAAAGAACAAGCTTCACCAGTAACAGTCGCAGCCATGAAAAACTTATCGGGCGGGGAACAGAACACGCTCGCGCAAAACCTGGTTAAGGCCGTAGAGACCCGATCCGGCCAAAAAATATCCGACAACATGGCGGAAGTTGTAACCCCTCATGTCGAGCAAATTTTAGATACTGCAATTTTACCATCTCCCATTATTGCCGACACAATGCGGCATGTGAGTCCGGGAAATATTGAAAGTTTTGGCGACCTACCAACAGAATTAGCTGGGAAGCTCCAAGTTAATGTAAACCTCGCACTCAAAAATGGGGATGATCTAAGTGTGGGAGCGGTCTCTCAAGTTGAGACAGAATTCTGGTCATTCTATGAAAAGGCAATACAAGAAGCTGCCGTTTATAAAGTTATCACTCCCCTTGCCGATGATTTATCCGATCCTCTGTTGAAACAGGGTTATCAAGCATATCGAAACAAAGGCGGTAGAAAAAATGTGCTAGATTGGCTTAAACGCCAAACGAATGGGCGCTATAAAGCCCGCTTACAAAGCTTGCTGGGTAAAGGAGCAGTCAAGATCATCAACGGCGTGCTTGAGAACCCGAAACGAACTCGAAAGCCTGTTACTCTGGATGAAGTCAAGGCTGCCGCCAAACATTACGAAGATAACTTCTCGACACATCAATTAAGCGATACATACAGCAATCTTAAAACAATTACGAACGGACATGGCCATGTTTTTGAAATAGACCATGTTTTTGAGAAGAGGTTCCGAGGCTACTTTGAGGATCCCTGGAGTATACATGATTGGCATTCTATTGCTGTTCCTAAAAATGCTCATGTTCTAAAACTGTTAAAACAAGTTGGCTGGGAAGGCTTTTATTACAACCATCTAACTAAAACACGTTTGATGAAAAAGTATATCCCCTACGGGTTTGAAGGTTTGTTCACACCCTATGAAATATATTTGGCACATTATCAGGTTCTGGTTCGTGAACTCGGATTACCTGAGCACGTCTTTCGAAAAATCGTGCATCCTTTTATGAGAGAAATTTACGAGCAAAATAATATGGTTTTTAGGGCTCCGACTCTTTATCCAAGAAACATCCCGGCGAGACTGACAAAGGCAAAAAATCGAACTAAACCACCCAAAGATTGGGTGTTTTACATATATGAAAAAGCGCTATGATTTTTCATTTGATCGTCCTGACTCTATTTTTAATTCGCATGTCTATACTTCAAAGGAAAAGTTCATAAATTTAGTGCAAAACGCTCTGGAAAATTGATTTTTTGCTTGATATGAAGCGCTCACAAACCAATTCTGGTTGGGGGAATTCATGGACTTATCTCAAGTCGGGCCTTTAATAGGGCAATACGCTATACCTGCTGTTTCAGCGCTTATTGTATTTCTCATTGGCAAAATGATTGCCGGGAAAATTTATACGGGATCAGAACGCATGTTCAACCGGGCTCCTAATTCCGATCCGTCATTATCCAGATTTTTTGCCAGCCTTTTAAAATACGCTGTTTTAGTTGCTGTAGTCATCGCCGCATTGACGATTCTGGGGCTTGATATGAGCGCTTTTGCCTCTGTGATCCTAGGCATGGGCGCAGCCATGGCTTTCGTTCTTCAAGGGTCTTTATCCAATATAGCGGCAGGCGTAATGTTGATGATTTTCAGGCCTTTTAGCATCGGGCAGGATGTAGAAATCGCGGGCGTCTCTGGCAGAGTGATGGAGATCGGCCTGACAGCTACGCGGCTGAAAACCACAGATAATAAAGAAATCATCATTTCAAACGGTCAGATATGGGGCGGTACAATCCGGAACAATAACTCTCTGGGGGACCGCCGCATGGATATGGTATTCGGTGTTGATTATAACGCGGATATTGATCAGGCTATTGACGCCATAACAAAGGCCGCAAGCGCCCACCCTCTTGTCAAAGCAGAGCCAGCCCCATGGGCGAAAGTTGTGAACCTTAATGACAGCTCAGTCGACATTGAACTGCGAGCCTGGTGCAAAGCCAGTGATTATAAAGGCCTCAAAGTCAGTATTTCACAGCCCGTCAAACAAGCTCTTGATAAGGCCGGTATCGGTATTCCTTACCCGCACGGCGTAAAAATCAAACAATCAGTCAAAAACTCAAAGGCTCGTGATCGTGTGGCGCGCCTTCAATCCCTTCGAAATAGTTCCCTTAAAAATAGTTAGAGTTAGAGGAGTATAACATGCAAGACGCACAAGTCGCAGAAACCGTAGAGGTCGTTGAAGACGCCGCTAGCGGGGCTGGATTTTCAATGGAAAATCTGACCGATGTCAACTGGCTTATCGACAATGTCCTTCCATTAGCAACCAAGGTATTTTTAGCCTTAGTCATCCTTTGGATTGGCCTTAAAATTGCGCGCTGGGCCGGCAATCTGGTCAAAAAAATTGCCATGCGATCACCGGCCGTAGATGAAACGCTCGGTAATTTCCTGGGATCGATCGTTCGTTATGCGGCTACAGCTATGGTTTTTGTCACCGCTATTGGACAGCTCGGCGTCGAAACAGCCACTTTTGTGGCTATGCTGGGCGCCGCCACTTTGGCTATTGGCTTGGCGCTGCAAGGTACGCTTGGTAATGTAGCGGCCGGCGTGATGCTTATGCTCTTTCGTCCTTACAAGCTCGGAGATTATGTCAGCGTTGCCGGCGAAGAAGGTGTTGTTAAAGACATGAACATTTTCACGACTAATCTTTCAACAGTGGACAATGTTGAAGTTATTATCGCCAATGGCGAAGCCTGGGGCTCCACCATTCAAAACTTTACCTCACTCGGCAAGCGCCGCGTCGATGTTGATTATGGCATTCACTATGATGATGATATCGACAAAGCCATCAAGATCATCAACCAGACAGCGGCTGCCCATCCTCATGTTCTAACTGAGCCGGATGCGCCTTGGGCCAAAGTTGTGACCCTGAATGAAAGTTCAGTGGATATTCAAAGCCGCGTTTGGTGTAAGTCCGAGCATTACTGGGATGTGATGTTTGATCTTAAAAAGTCCATCAAAGAAGCCTTTGATAAAAACGGTATCACCATTCCTTACCCAACCTCTATCGAGCTTGACGGTTAGTAAAAACCTCAGTCAATAATCTTAAGGCCCCTCACGGGGCCTTTTTTGTATCTAAATGTGCTGATCCCTTAGGCTAAAAATATTCTGACATAACCCGGTCAAGACGGCGCTGTACCAAGGCCGTCAATTTCTGTAATCCGTAATGCGATAAGATAATACGCGCAATTTCCTCGCGGCCTAAAAACTCATCCGCGCAGCGGAGCTCCAAAACGAAAGCCGCCAGTTCAGACATGGGAATTTCCGAAAAGCCACGGGAGCCTAAGCTTCGTAATTTTACGCGGTCTTGATCCTTAAGCCGGACAATCCACGCTCTGGGATCTGATACGTCTTTAACTTCGCTATCGTTTTCTTTTTCTATGATAACACTGCCAGCTTCCGCCGCCTCGGTGATGACACGTTCAAACCGCGATCTGACAGGGGCCGTAATTTTCAAAAGTCCTCCAGCCTTGGCATAAGTTTGAAATAAATGCAGCGCCTGCATTGGCCCTTGCGCCGCCAATATTTCATGCATCCCGTCCATAAACTGAGCAGGGCTGGCACGCCTTGGATCTGCGACAGGACGAACCTGCCAATTTTCATAAGGTTTCAAATCGATCTGAACTGTCATAAATATCCCATAGCCCGTCACTATAGATATAAACTGACAGGTTTAAAAATTGGGTAAATTTAAGAGTTGGTGCCCTGGAGAAGACTCGAACTTCCACTTCCATACAGAAACTAGCACCTGAAGCTAGCGCGTCTACCAATTCCGCCACCAGGGCTGATGACAAATGCCTGAAAACGGCAAGACCCGCCCTATATGGGAAAGCCATAAGCCCGTCAACTGAGCGTATCCGTTTTTACGGCCTGTGCGCTTAAATGCGCTTGGCGTCGAGGCGGCAAGCGCGTATGAGATTCGCATGACTGCCGAACTGGGCCATATCCTATTGATTTCCGCTTTGATTATTGCGGGGCTACAAGCCGTTTTGCCCCTATGGGGTGCCCGGCATAATAATAGACCTTTAATGGATTTTGCGGGCCGAGCAGCGGGGCTGCAGGCGCTGGTTCTGATCGGCGCTTTTGCACTTTTGACAGCGTCATTTGTCACATCAGATTTTTCTGTGAAACTGGCAGCCGATCATTCCCACAGCGAAAAACCCCTCCTTTATAAAATCAGCGGGGTCTGGGGTAATCACGAAGGTTCTATGCTCTTATGGGTGGTGATCATGGCCCTTTACGGAGCATTTGCGGCCAGATTTTCAGGAGCGCTGCCACGCACTTTAAAAGCCCGTACACTGGCCATACAAGGCCTGCTCAGCGTAGGCTTTATCAGTTTTATATTATTCACATCCAATCCGTTTTCACGTTTGTCCCCGCCGCCTGCCGACGGGGCCGGTCTAAATCCGCTTTTACAAGACCCAGGGCTCGCCTTTCATCCGCCGTTTTTATATTTGGGATATGTAGGTTTTTCCTTGGCCTTCTCACTGGCTTGCGGCGCCCTCATCGAGGGAAAAATTGACAAGGTTTGGGCACAATGGCTCCGTGCCTGGGTGCTGCTCGCCTGGAGCTTTCTAACCATCGGCATTACGCTGGGCTCCTTATGGGCCTATTACGAACTTGGCTGGGGCGGTTGGTGGATGTGGGACCCGGTCGAAAATGTATCCTTTATGCCCTGGCTTGCCGGAACAGCCCTTTTGCATTCCGTCCTGATCCTTGGCACGCGGGGACAATTTGCCAATTGGACAGTTTTGCTGGCCATCCTAACGTTTTCCTTATCTCTAATCGGGACATTTGTGGTGCGATCCGGCATCCTGATTTCCGTTCATGCTTTTGCGGTCGACCCGGCGCGGGGCGTATTTATTTTAGGACTTATTTGTCTGATCTCGGGCGGAGCTTTATTACTCTATATGTTCAGAGCGGGATTATTACTGGCATTTGCAAAGTCATTTCTGCGCGGCGGAACCATGCTATCCACATTCATTCTTTCGGCTCTCGATAAACCTGCGTCAGACTTTAAGGCATTATCCAAAGAAGGCGGCTTACTCCTGAATAATATACTACTCGGCGTGGCAACAGCCACAGTCTTTCTGGGGACGTTTTATCCTTTATTTATTGAGGCCATCAGCCCCAATAAGATCACCGTAGGCGCGCCATATTTTAACAAGACATTCGCGCCCATTATGATGCTGCTTATCCTGGTTATGGGTATCGCCCCGCTACTGCGCTGGGTCAGTGACGACAAAGCCAATCTCAAAAAGCTTGTTACCTATGTGACTATGCCTGCCATTCTCGGCGGGATTATTTTCACGCTGACTGGCGCGCCCATAGGCTCTGCCATAGGTATGGCCTTGGCGATTTATATTACAGCCGGGGTTTTACTCTCCGCCCGGCGCCGTAGCCGTGGGTCTCTCTCGCGTCTAGCCCGTCAACCCGCTAGTTTTTATGGCTTTATTCTGGGGCATATGGGAATGGCTGTGATCACTTTGGCCATCGCCGTTATGTCTTTTCAGTCCGGCGAAAATATAGGGCGGATTAAAGTCGGCGAAAGCCTAAAACTCGCGCCCTATGAATTTACCCTCACCGGCGTATCAAACGGTAAACGGGAAAATTTCAATTATTTGGCCGGGCAATTCGAAGTCACAAAAAATGAAAGAGCACTGACAACGTTGACCAGCGAACAACGATATTACCCTATTCGCGGTATGATCACCACAGAAGCCGGTTTTCAATTTGCCCCGATCAATACAGTCTTTGCCGCTTTATCTGACGGAGACGCTCAAAAAGGCTGGGTCGTTCGGGTCTATCATCAACCTATGGTGATCTGGATATGGATCGGGGGATTGATGATGGCACTGGCTGGATTTATCTCTTTAATCCGCGAGTCCAGAAGTTGGCAAACGGCGAAGGATGATGTCGATGCTTAAAGCGCTGAAAGGTTTATCACCGCTTATCATATTTATAGGCTTCATTGCCTTTTTGGCTTTTGGCCTTAGCCGGGACCCTGCCAAACTGGATTCAATTTTGATTGATCAGCCATTTCCTGATTTTTCACTGACAACTCTGGATAACCCGGATGCCCAGGTCACTCATGAAATACTAAACGGGCAGATTAGCCTTGTGAATGTCTTTGGGTCCTGGTGCGTTGCCTGCGTACAGGAACACCCTAATCTTATGCAAATTGATCAAACCGGTCGCGTGCAGATGATCGGTATCAATTGGCGCGATGACCGGGATAAGGGGCGAAAATGGCTGAACCGATATGGTGATCCTTATGACGTGATATTATTTGACGGCGACAGCCAAATGGCCGTGGATTTAGGCGTCACCGGCGCCCCGGAGACCTTCATTGTCGATCAGGCAGGACGTATCCGGTATAAACATATTGGCATAGTCACAGCGGATGATTGGCGAAATACAATATTACCTTTGATAAACCGTCTGGAGACGGAAGCATGATACGACAGGGCCTCACTGCAATTATACTATCCGTGTTTATTACATTCAGCGCGCCTGCGCAGGAAACAATGCCTGAAGCACCGATAATATCAGAGCAGGAGATCGAAAAAAGAGCCCGCGTGGTGGGCAGAGCCTTGCGCTGCGTGGTCTGCCAGAACCAGTCCATCGAAGATTCCAATGCCAGTCTGGCTGAAGATATGCGTACCCTGGTGCGCGCCCGAATTCGAGACGGCCAAACGAATGAAGAAGTCATCGACTATATGCAAAGCCGCTATGGTGATTTTGTATTGCTGGAACCTCCCGTTCAAACAAACACCTATTTGCTATGGGCGGCACCGTTTTTACTGCTTCTGGCCGGACTGGCATGGTTCATGAGGCTTTCCCGCCGAAAACAGTCTTAACGGCCATAAAAAAAAACCGCCCACAAAGGGGCGGTTCGTAAAATCTGTTTGTTTCTGACTACTTGCGGATCGGCAGGTAATCATTGGCAGTATAACCGCCGGAAGATGTGTATCCACCATATGTAGATGAAGAGCTTGACTGCATACATGTGCCGTCAGGCTGCATAGTTGTACCAGATGGACAGATTGTTGGCCCGGCTGAGCTTGTTGTTGAACCAAAGCTTGAACCTGTTGAAGATCCGTAGCTGGAACTACCGGAAGAATAAGTCGAGCTTCCATAGCTGCTGGATGTTTGCATACAGGTACCATCAGACTGAGCGGTTGTTCCGGCTGGACAATCAGCTGTCCCGCCAGATGACATTGAACTGCCAGAATAAGTCGAACCTGAATAGGTTGACCCAGAATATGTTGAACCAGAGCTGATGCTCGACCCAGAACTATAGGTCGAACCGGATGAATATGTTGAAGAGCTTGTCTGCATACATGTTCCATCAGACTGTAATGTTGTTCCCGCCGGACAGTCAGCTGTTCCGCCAGACGTTGCTCCGCTCGAATAAGTTGATCCGGTATAAGATGTGCCAGACGAATATGTTGGGCTGGAGCTGTATGTTGTGCCTGAAGAATATGTCGTTCCGCCAGAATAAGTCGGGCCAGAATAAACTGGTGCAGGTGCAACTGGAGCTGAGTGCCCGCAATTCATACCGCCGATAGCTGAACAGTCAGCATAAACCACACCTGTTGCCGGTGCCGCCATTGGCGCAGAAACCATCGGAGCCGGCGCCGCTACCATTGCGTCGCAGCCACCGCCATAACGGGCGTCTGCACATTCGCCACCGCTTTCATAATCATAAACACTGCTATAGCGACCACTGTTTTGACCAGTACTGGAGCAAGCAGAAAGTGTGAGGCCCGCGACCCCAATTACGGCAACAACGCCGTTACGGATAATTAGATTGCTCATTTGGAGCCTCCCATTTTGATACAATGCTGAGCTATTCTGCAACATATAGACCAAATAAAGGTGAACGTAGCTTTAAGGCTTTTTTGTGGCAGAGCTGATAAATGCGAAAAAAAAGCCATCTAAACCACCTTTTTCGCGTATTTGGTGAGGTAACAGCCTAAAATACCCATTTTTCGTCAAATAAGGCTCCCAAAAGGTATTTTCCGGTCGAATCACTGAAAATTGGGGTTTTTGCGCTAAAAAATCGTCGACTTGGCGTTCCCCCTCGCCTGTTTGCAGCGAACATGTGGCATAAATCAAAGTCCCGCCGGGTTTTAATTTATCAGCTGCCTTTTTTATGAGTTTCTTCTGCAGATTTTGCAGATCATCCATTTGGCGTGCCGTTTTGGCATAAAGTACATCGGGATGACGCCTATATGTACCCGTCGCGCTGCAGGGCGCATCTAAAAGAACAATATCGAATTCGCCATGCCCCTCATCCCATTTCAAGGCGTCTGCTTCAACAATCTCAGCATCCAGACCGGTTCTGGAAAAATTATCTTTTAAAATTTGAAGCCGCTGTCCTGATCTATCAAGGGCTGTTACCTCAGCGCCGCCTGCGGCCAGTTGCAGCGCTTTCCCGCCCGGAGCAGCGCACATATCCAGAACTTTCAGACCTGAAACATCACCTATAAGCTGTACCGGCAGGCTTGAAGCTACATCCTGCACCCACCACGCCCCCTCCTCGTAACCATCCAGTCCCTGAACCTGACCGGCTTTGGCTAACCGAATAGTAGTTCCGTATAAAACCTCCCCGCCCAGACGCTCCGCCCAGACATCTGGATCAGATTTTACGGTAATATCCAAAGGAGGGGCTTTCATGAATTCCAAAGCCATGGCCCGCGCGGACCCCCGGCCATAGGATTTCTCCCAGCTGCGATAGATCCATGAAGGAATATTTTCGCGCGGCGCGATTTCCGCCATTTTCGACGCACCTTCACGGGTAAGCCGCCGTAAAACCGCATTTACCAAACCGGAAAATTTAGTGTATTTCTTATGTTTCTTGACCACATCCACCATTTCTCCAACGGCCGCGTGGTCTGATGTTCCCAATACTAAAATCTGAACCGCCCCGATCCTGAGAGCGTTCATGACGTAATCCGGAGGCTTTCGCTCAACAAAGCCTGCCAAAACCTTGTCGATCTGCCCTTTATGCCGGAAAAAACTGCTGACCAGTAATCTGACAAAAGCCCTGTCTCTAGCCGGGAGTTGGTTATAACCCTCTTGTTGGGCGATTGCTGTTTCAAGCTGTTCGCCCAGACCAAGGATCAGACCTAATGACCTAACGGCCATCGTCCGGGATGATAAAGAAACATCGTTCATAGCAAGGGGGACTATCAGGACAATTATGCTTAATAAACTCTCAATACGCACTTAATCAATTTTTATGCCTCTTCCTGTATCAGTTCGGGTCATGTGATCGGCTTTATGGCCGCTCACTGGTCCAAATGTCAGTTTCAATTGACGTGACGACCCAATAGAGCTTAGTGGAGGCTATGTCAGATCAGACACCAGCCAATGCTGCGCCCGGGAAAACGCTTTCACCAGCTGCTCGACGAGCTCTGGAAGAAGCAGAAACCCGCCGCAAAGACCGCCAAGCCCAATTGGAACGTCCAAATGAAAAAGACGGGCCGAAGGGGGCTGAACCTACGCGGTTTGGTGACTGGGAACGCGGCGGTATCGCTTACGACTTCTAGGCAAACTCCCTTTAATTAAGAACAAGCGTCAAATGACGCAGCAACTTGGTGTGGATGGTGCACCTGTTAAATGGAGAGTACGCAAATGCGTCATATTTTGAAAACAGCAGCTGTAATCAGCGGTTTAAGCCTGACAATTGGCAGCGTTACGGCTTATGCAGGAAATTGTGGGGGCACAGTTCGCGGTCCAGAATGTCAAACGCAGGTCGTTGTCCATCCGGGCGTGGCCCCAAGCATGGATCCAATGCATGTTTATTCCAGCCAGCCCATGGGTCACCTCAGAACAGTTGAGTATCTCGGTACGCCTAGTGTGAACATCACAAGAGTTCACGGCATGGGACCAACAGCAGGCCTCACCGACGCCCCAACAGGCTTCACAGATGGCTGTCTTACAGAGTCTACAAATTATTGCCGGCAGGGCGGCATGCAGCCGCAAGCTATGCCAATGATGGCGCCTATGCCAGCCCCTGTTATTGCGCAGCCTGCACCTATATCTCAACCCGTAGAACGTGTTGTTCATGTAGGCGGTGGATATGATCCAAGTAAGTTTATCCCGCGAACTTACGGGTCACTGGAGCCTGTACCTGGTATTGCGCATGTTCCAACGTCTATCGTTGACCGTTCACATGCAAACGCGCAGGCCGTTCTGAACAGCGGACGAACTCAGCCGCAAGCTTTAGCATCTGGCGGCATTGCTCCGCACCCATCTATGATGGCGGGAGGAAGCATGCACGGCACTATGTCCGGTATGGGCATGACAGGCATGGGCCAATCAGCAATGGTCAATCCAATGATGTCAGGTTCTATGATGCCGCAACAGATTGGTATGCAAAGCGAAATTCGCACAATGGCACCGCAGGGTAATGTTTACCCAGGCGGCGAAATGAGCGGAAATGGAACCTATTGGGAAAAAGTTTCCGGGCCAACAATGATGGGTAACACAATGGCAACTCAGATCATCTGCAAGCGTCAGGCAGAACAAGTACGTGTCGAGCGCCCTGTTTATGGTGTACCCGTCCCTGTCCCGACAGCTGTGCCTATGTGTGAACGTGCGCCAATGCCAATGGCAATGCCGCACTTAGCCGGCGGTCGTTACGGACACTAATAAGAATTTCAACCCGCCATATCAGGCGGGTTTTTCACCTGTGACACGAAACAGGTTGAATTGGCAAAAAAATTGCACCCATTAAGAGGTGTTAGGTGAAAAAGGTGAAACCCATGAAAAAATCTTTTATGATTAAAGCAGCTGCAGTTCTGGCTTTATCCGGTACTCTATCTGCGACTTCGGCTCAGGCTGGCTGTAATAATGGAAGCTTATATTGCAATTCAGGATCAAGCCACAGCAGCTATAACTCATACAGCACAGGCAGCAATATGTCTTATGTGCCGTTCTCGTCCACAGGCTCTATGTCTGGCCCGTTATCAATTAGCGGTTTGGGCGCAAATGAATATCTTAACCCCACATCGTGCCCGGTTAACGTCAATGGCCTGGGAAGCGGTCAACAAGTACTGGGCTGCTACAACGTCATGAAAAGGACTCGTACTGTAAACTATCATGTTGCACCGCATCGTGTTCAGGTTGTACGTCCTGTCATCTATGTCCGCTACCCGGTTCCAACACCTGTTTATACTATGCCGGTACCCGTACCAACGCCTGTATATCATATGCCGGTTCGGCCAATGCCAAGCTGCGGTATGCCAATGATGCCACCGCGCCCCATGATGTATGGTCGCGGTTATTGCGGATAATACAAGATATTAGAATTAATCAGCCTCGCTAGTGCGGGGCTTTTTTATTCGGTTAGGATCAGGACCGCATATTTGCAGTGATCTTTTCGGCGGCAGCGCGCGGATCATTAGCCTGAGTAATAGGACGTCCAACCACGATATGTGAAGCGCCGGCCTTTATAGCCGCAGCCGGTGTAGCCACTCGTTTTTGGTCCCCTTGATCATGTCCCGCCAACCGCACACCAGGCGTCAGAACGATAAATTCATCTGGAACCATTGCGCGAATTTTAGCCGCTTCAAGGGGACTTGAAACCACTCCGTCAATACCAGCCTCCATCGCCTGACGCACACGGTGCAAGACCAATTCTTCAGCATTATGATGATAACCGATATCAATTAAGGCCTGCTCATCCAGAGATGTTAAAACTGTAACGCCCAGTATCTTAAGACGGCTATCACCGCGGCCTCTTGCGGCGGCCTGCATAACATCAGGTCTGGCATGGACGGTCAGCAGGTCAGCGCCAATACCGGCAATAGAGCGCGTAGCTTTTTCTACCGTGGCATCAATGTCATGGAGTTTGAAATCCAGAAAGACATTCTTCCCCTGCGTAGCCAGTTCACGGCCAAATTCAGCGCCGCCCAAAGGCAGGAGCTGCAACCCGATTTTATATGACATAACGCTGTCGCCGAGCGTTTCTACCATTTGGCGCGCAGCATCTATACTCGGCAGATCCAGGGCCACATAAAGTCGAGGGTCGGACATAATCAGCCTTTTCTAATCTTTTCTGAGTTTTTAGCCATTAAGTGCATAGCCAAGGATTCCGGTAAAAACCTGGCGAGCAGCGAGATAAATTTATTAACCCCGCCCGGGATAAAAACAGGGCGATTTCGCTCACAGGCCTCGACACCTAATTCGGCGCATTCATCGGCATCCATCCACATGAAGTCCGGCATTTTGGAAACCGAATTCCGCGTTCCGTTAACATCGTGAAATTCGCTATAAGTAAATCCGGGACATAGAGCCGACACATGGACACCATAGGGCTCCATTTCCAGATTCAAGCTCTGAGAAAATTTGATCAGAAAACTTTTAACCGCGGCATAAAGCGTATGTCCTCGCGAGCCCGGAATATGCCCGGCCAAAGAGGCCACATTAATTATCCGGCCAAACCCCTCTTCCTTCATTGATGGTAAAACTGCCCGCGCAAGCTCACAGGGTGCGCGCAACATCAATTGCAGAAATTTTTCATGATCTTCCCACGGACTGTCAAGGTAACTTCCAGGATGCCCATAACCAGCGTTATTGACCAAGCCGTCTATGCGAATATTTTTCTTGTCTATTCGCGCCATCAGATCACGGCTTGCGTCCGCTTCGAAAAGATCAACCGCAAAAATGTGGCTGGTCGTACCAAATTCATTTTTAAGAGATGTCGCAAGTTTAAGCATAGGCTCTTCACGCCTTGCCACTAAGGCCAGATCCCAGCCCCGCGAAGCATATTCGCGTGCAATCGCAGCACCTATACCCGCAGAGGCACCCGTAATCAGACAGGTTCTTTTTGATGTCATAAGGCTATCCGAGTCGCTAATAATGCGCTTGGATTATCTCATCCAATTAGGAAAAACAATTAGGCAGAAATTATCAATGCCTGTAAAAAACTCAATTAGAACGGATCAGTAATACCGTGTTCACTGAACACACGCTTTTTCATTTCCTGCGGTGTTTCGACTTTTTCTTTGTAGATATAGACTTTGTAAAGCCAGTATAAAATACGGCCCCCAATAAACCAGGCCGGCGCGACTATTATAGCTGTTTGAACGTCTTCAGGAGCCCGGTTAAAGAAGTTCAAGTAAAGTCTCAGAAAGTCATCTCCTTGAGACGCCACCACAAAAATTTTAGGCGCAATTTTCGCAAATAACCAAAGCGCGGGGAAAAGCGCAATAAGTACAATTTTGAAGGCTTTATCATGACGCATACTGAGCATTCCCAGTATAAGCGCGGCGATGCCTGATATAGCTAAAATTGACATGGTTGCCCCATATTCCCCATTCACGGTTAGAAACTGTCTAACAAAAACAATTTAAGGCATGATTAAACCCTTCGCCGGGCCTAAAAAACAAGATAAAAGGACTTTATGGTAAACAGTTCGGAAATGTGGTGGCGATTAGGTGTTTTTGCCGGGCTTTTGTGTGTTCTGATGATAGCCGAAGCTTTGTGGCCCAGGCGCGGCCGCATGCAGCCCAGATTGCGCCGATGGTCGACAAATTTCGGTATAACCCTGGTAAATACGCTAAGCCTCCGCCTGATGGGTTCGGTGACTGCCATAAGCACGGCCTATCTCGCGGCGCAAAAGGGTTGGGGCGCTTTAAACCTGATCATATGGCCAATATGGCTTGAAGTTACTGTGGCCGTTATATTGCTGGATCTCGCCGTCTACGGACAACACGTTATAACCCATAAAATTCCCCTGCTCTGGCGCCTGCATAAAGTTCATCACAGTGACAGGGATATAGACACAACAACTGCATTACGGTTTCATCCGATCGAAATTTTACTGTCCATGCTGTTCAAAGTTCTGATTGTTTTGCTGCTTGGGCCTGCAGTCATAGCGGTTTTATGTTTTGAAATTATTCTAAACGGATCAGCCATGTTTAATCATAGTAATTTAAAAATACCCAACAGGCTCGATAAAATCCTGCGTCTGATCATTGTGACGCCCGACATGCACCGTATTCATCATTCCGTCCGGCATAATGAGACTGACAGTAATTATGGTTTCTTTTTGCCGTGGTGGGACTACATTTTCAAAACCTACAGGCCTCAACCCCAAGATGGGCATGAAAACATGAGAATCGGGTTATCCGGCTATCAAACAGAGGCCCCTGCGGAGTTTTTCTGGGCGCTGAAACTACCATTTATGCGCAATCATCCCTATATTAAGGATGATTGAGGGAGATATTATGGGCGTTATCGTCATTATTCTGATCCTGTTCGCAGGCACAGTCATATGGATTTACAATAGGCTGGTAGCCACACGGCAGCTGGTTGATAATGGTTGGTCCGATATAGAAGTGCAGCTCAAACGCCGTAGTGATCTTATCCCCAGATTAGTCGAAACGGTGAAAGGTTATGCGGGTCATGAACGGAAGCTTTTTGAGGACATAACAACCAAACGAGGTCAAGCGATGAATGCAGCCAGCGTTTCCGAGCGGGCCAGCGCTGAGAGCGCCATGGGGGCTCCGCTGAAACGCTTACTGGCAGTTGCTGAAGACTACCCGGACCTTCGCGCAAATGAAAATTTTCTGGATTTGCAGAATGAGCTTTCAGATACTGAAAATAAAATCGAATATGCGCGGCGGTTTTATAATGGTGCAGTTCGCCAGATGAACACTCTTGTGCAAAGTTTCCCTGTAAATATTTTTGCAGGTACATTTGGATTTGGAACCCGGGATTATTTTGAAATGAATGAACCCGTCGCGCTTCCGGGTACAGATTTCCAAAACTAGGTATAAATATGAACATTATACGTTTATTGATTATTGTTCTTCTAGCAAGCCTGACTGCTTTTGCAGCACAGGCTAAGGAAGTCATTAAATCTTTTAACGTCGAGCTGATAGCGCAAGCTAATGGTGATTACAGCATCACAGAAAATATTACTGTGAATGTGGAAGGCCGTCAGATTAAACGCGGAATATTCCGCGAACTCCCGCGGTACCAAATGTATCAGGGCGAAAAAATTCCAGTCAGATATAACGTTAAATCCATTGGGCGGGATACACACAGGGAAGATTATGCCATTGAAAAAGACGGCAATGCTTTTCGGCTTCGCATTGGTGATGCAGATCGCTTTCTGACACATAAAGATCACACTTATCAGATCACCTATACAATCAAAGATGATCTGCGCCGCGATACAGAGTATGATGAAATTTACTGGAACGCGACCGGGAATTACTGGGCATTCCCAATTGAAACTTCCCGCATCGATATTACAGTGCCCGAAGCTGCCCGCCTTATCAGCTCAGACGCATTTACAGGACGGCTCGGCAGTACGGCTAACAATACGCAGTTTTCTCAAAACGGAAATAAATATAGCTTTGTTTCCACGCACGCCTTCGACTCCAAAGAAGGAATGACGGTCTCTCTGAAATTTGAAAAAGGCGTCTTTGAGGGCATCCAGGCCGAAACAAAACGATATATCTGGAGACTAAAAAACGCCGCGCTGCTAATATTATCTCTCTCTTTATTGGGAATAGTGGGTTATTATTACAGGTCTTGGAACAAGGTCGGTCGAGACCCTGTCAAAGGGCCTGTGTTCGCACGTTATGAACCTCCGAAAGATTACTCCGCTGCTGCAGCTAGTCATATATATTACCGCGCTATCAGCGGTCATAAAGCTTTAACAGCAACTCTGGTCGGACTGGCAAATAAAGGCTGGATATCCATTGATACTGACAAAAAGAAAACCGTGCTCACACCGCTTGACCGGGATATCAATGAGCACCCGCCAGCTTCAGCTTTTGAATTCACACGAGAAATGTTCGCAGCGCTTGTAAAAGGCGATAAAAAAACCCTCAAGGAAATGGGTGTTGATCTGGACATTAATGATGAAGATGTTGACCCCTCTGCGTTCACTTCGCCGGATAAAGAAGCTCTAAATGCCGAAGAAGCGCATTTGTTTTCAAAACTCTTTCCATCCTCGCGCTATTATCCAATCACACTCAAAAAAGAAGTGAATACTGAGTTTAATTCTGCCTATGCCAGTTTTCAACGAGCGCTTGGGCGAAATTACGGCGAACCTTATTACAAACTGAACGGTAAGTATATTGGCGCTGGCATTGCTCTATCCATCTTAGCAGTAGCTATAACGTTCAGTCAGATATCCACGCTAACGCCGGATTTCGTCTGGTTACTATTCGCTGCGTTATTGGCCGCAAATATTATCTTTCTATTTTTGATGCCCGCCCCAACAAAGAAAGGGCAAAAAATCCGGACTGAACTTGAAGGCTTCAGATTATTCATGAAAACGGCGGAAAAACAAAAATTCGACTCTGTTGAAGTCGGCAGCGAAGCTCCTCCGCCAATGAGCGTAAAGCGCTATGAAGAACTCCTCCCCTACGCCATTGCTCTTGGTGTCGAAAAACCCTGGAGTAAATATTTTGAAAAAGTCATGCCCATGGAGGCCAAAGACTATCAACCGGTTTGGGGCGGATCCTCTCATAACTTCGGCTCGGTCAGCCGTATGACTGATAATATGGTCTCCAATATTAGCAGCGGAGTATCTTCAGCCCAGCCGCAAAGTTCGGGTAGTTCCGGATCTGGCGGCGGAGGTTTTTCCGGCGGCGGCGGAGGCGGCGGCGGAGGCGGCGGGTGGTAAGCTAAGCTTGGTGCCGAGCAGCTGACAAAGCATCTTCTAGTCTGTCATCTCCCCAAAATATTTGATCTCCCACTACAAATGTAGGCGCCCCAAAAATCTTATATGTGAATGCTGTTTCAACACGCTTTCGCAAGGCAAGTTTATTTTCAGGCTCAACTGCTTGCTCGATTAGCTCTGGTGGTAAACAGGCAATATCAAGGCATTCTAATATAACTTCAGGATTTGCAATATTTTGCCGTTCTTCAAACTGAGATTTAAAAACTGCTTTACAATATTCCACTCCCATATCTTGATCGAGCGCTAATAAAGCTAACCGCGCTGCAAGTACGGAGTTTTGTGGGAATTCATTTAAACGTTCGGACCCGGGAATTTGAAAATTCAGTCCATATTTTTCAGACTGCCTTAGAACATCCTGAAACATATATTGGCCCTTGATTGGGTTTTCGACAAATGGGGAGGAATCTAACCCTTGCTCTGCAAATATAGGGCCTAAAAGAAAGGGCTTCCAAATCACTTCAATACCGCGATCGTTAGCTAAATTTTCAATACGCAAAGCCGACAGATAAGAATAGGTCGATGCAAAATCGAACCAGAATTCCATCTTATTTAATCGTTCTAATTTCACGCTGCGGCAGCGGCATGACAATGCCGTGTTTCTTTAGCGCGCGCCAAACCGTGTAATTCAAATCGGATGTGAATTTGTTTTCACCATCATCAATACCTGAAACCCAAAATTCTATCGCAAATTTAATTCCATATTCCCCAAACTCCCGGAGTTCCAAATCCGGTTCTTCCGGCTCCATGAGAACTTTGGGGTAATTCGAAATTTCAGGTATCAGGATATCTTCAAGCTGATCAATATCAGTGTCATAGGACACAGTGAAATAAACCTCATAACGCTGCGCCGGATCCTTATGCGTCCAGTTCTCGTAAGTATTATCGATAAAGGTCGTATTTGGTACCATGATGTCTTTGCCGTCTGTTGTTTCGACAGTTGTTGAGCGCATATTGATCGCCTCCACATAACCTTCCTGACCGTCAGGTAGTACGATGAAATCGCCCTTACGCACAGATCTATCAAACAGGATTATAAGACCCGAAACAAAATTGGCGGCGACCGGTTGCAAACCAAGTCCAATACCAAGACCGATAGCAGACATAATCATGACCAGACCGGATAATGGAATTCCGGCAAAACTCATGACAAGAATTACAATGATCACAAATAAAATAATTTGAAAGAGTTTAGCGACGACTTCTCTTGTTGAGATATCCAGGCTTTCCTGAGATCTGATTGCATCCTGACCTTTGGCATTAGATAAATTACCGAGCCAGAAGAACAGACCTCCAAATATAGCCAGACGAATTAACGTCATGGCCGTAATCGGCGTATCCCCCATTGGCACGATTGTTGTACCGCTTAAGAAGGCACCAAGATCATCGTGATAACCAAAGACTGCCAATAATGCGACGGGAATGATCGTCCACATGGCAAGTTTGCGAAACAAGTCGTTTGGAACAAACTCTTTAATGGCCTTATATAATAAGAAAACCAGCGCAACACCTTGCGCGAGTTTGACAAGCCAGTCTTCGCCAAAATTAGAAATGGCTTTCAAAATAACGGCAAACAACGCCAGTAATAAAACAAGCATTATAGCGCGTAGGAAATTCCTCGCTCTATACACATAATCCCGAATAATCTTTAAGCGAACACCCTCAGCAGGAGGATCTCTAAAAAAGAACAACCGCTTTCTCAGCATCCCGGCAATAATGGGGGACAGGAAAACCGCCAGGATAATGGCGCCAAGCTGCGCTAAAAATTTCGGACTTTTAAGCCAGCCAATAACGGTTTCAACTATGGCCTCTGCACTTGCCTTTATCGCATCAGGGCTTAATGCAAGTGCAGTAGCCGGTTTATCTTCGGCCTTCGAACTTTTAGTGGCGTTATCTTGCTGAGCGCGCTGCTTTAAAATCGCGTCAATAATCGCCTTATCTGCAGCTTCGCGGGCTTCTAATGCCGCTACAATATCAGGATCTAACAAATCAACGTCCTTAGCGGAAATATTTTCCGGTAATGAGACCGCCATTTCTGGTGTAGTCGCTGGTGCGGTTGGCACCTCACTTTGCATTTCGATTTGCATCTGTTGCGCAGCTGCAGCTTCTTCGGTCTGGGCCGCTGAAAACGGCGCAAAAAACAGCAAAGCGCACAAAATCAGGCCACTAAGCATAAAATTTGACAAGAACCGTATCATATTTCCCCCGATTTATGCCTGCTATAATTTCCTGACTATCATTTGTAAATCATTTAGGCATATAGAACCCGCTTATAATGCGCGGAGATTTCGTATGAGCAGCCCCAAAAAAGTAGTTCTCGCCTATTCCGGCGGACTTGATACATCAATCATCCTGAAGTGGCTTCAGGAAGAAAAAGGCTGTGAGGTTGTCACATTCACGGCTGACCTTGGTCAGGGGGAAGAACTTGAGCCTGCCCGCCGTAAGGCTGAAGCCGCAGGCGTCAAAGAAATATTCATTGATGATCTGCGCGAAGAGTTTGTACGCGATTTTGTATTCCCGATGTTTCGGGCCAATGCCCTTTATGAAGGGCTTTACCTGCTCGGCACTTCTATCGCCCGGCCTCTGATTGCCAAGCGTCAGATTGAGATTGCCAATATGGTCGGCGCGGACGCTGTCTGTCACGGCGCAACCGGTAAAGGGAATGATCAGGTCCGGTTTGAACTGGGATATTATGCACTTGACCCAAATATCAAAGTCATTGCCCCTTGGCGGGAATGGGATCTGAACTCCCGAACCAAGCTGATTGAATATGCAGAAAAACACGGCATTGAAATTGCCATGGATAAACGCGGCGAAGCTCCTTTCTCGGTCGATGCCAACCTCCTGCATACATCATCCGAAGGTAAGGCCCTCGAAGACCCGGCGGAAGAAGCGCCTGAATTTGTCTACCAGCGCACTGTCTCACCGGAACAAGCACCGGACAAACCCACATATATCGAAATCGGGTTTCAACGTGGTGACGCTGTTTCTATTGATGGCAAAGAGATGAGCCCTGCAACGATCCTGACACGACTTAATGAGCTGGGCGGAGCCAATGGTATTGGGCGCCTCGACCTTCTTGAAAACCGTTATGTAGGCATGAAGTCCCGCGGCATTTATGAAACGCCCGGCGGAACTGTTCTTCTAATGGCTCACCGCGGTATCGAACAGATCACTATGGATAAGGGCGCTATGCATCTCAAAGATGAGCTCATGCCGAAATATGCTGAACTGGTTTATAATGGTTATTGGTATTCGCCCGAGCGCGAAATGCTGCAGGCAGCCATTGATAAATCACAAGAACTTGTCACAGGAACAGTTCGCTTGAAACTTTACAAAGGCAATGTGGACATTGTCGGTCGGACGTCGCCCTATTCACTTTACTCGCAAGAACATGTCACCTTTGAAGAAGATGATGTTTATGATCAAGCCGATGCGGGCGGATTTATCAAAATCAACGCTCTGCGTCTGCGCCTATTAAAAGCCCGCAACCAAAAAGCCGGCCGAAACGACTAAGATAGATGTCCCTGGATGTCTGGATAAGTCTGGTCATTCTGTTTGGTGTAGGCGGTCTGACCCCCGGGCCAGCCGTTATGCTGGTCACGGCATCATCCTTTCAATACGGGTTTAGGCCTGCCATGCTCCCCGCCTTCGGCGTGGCAAGCGCTAATGTCTTATGGCTCATTCTGGCGGCAACGGGCGTTTCAGCCTTAATCACACAATCCGATACTGTGTTTTTGATCATGAAAGCGTTTGGATTTTTAGTTATTCTTTATCTCGGGCTTTCAACCATTTTTGGGCCCTTACCTGATTTGGGTGCAAACACCCACAACGTCCCGCCAAAAACCAAACTGTTTTCCAAGGGGGTGGGCCTGCAACTCTCCAGCCCTATGCCCGTAGTATTTTTCGGAGCGCTCCTGCCCGCTTTTTTCGATACAGCCAAACCTATATGGCCACAATTCCTGATCATGCTCGTAACCGTAACTGTCACTGAATTGCTGGGGCTTGCCGTTTATGCCTATAGCGGACGTACAATACGGAATTTTTTAAGTGATCCCAAACAGGCGCGCTGGTTTAATATTGCTGTCGGCGTTATCATGATTGCAGCCGGAGCCTGGGCTATTTTGTCCAATCCTGCACATTAGGCTTGTATTCATCATCTAGGCGTATATGACGCGCGACCGCATTATTTAAAAAAGAAGTGCTTATCATGGATATGTCAAAAATTCCGGCTGGTGAAAATCCGCCAACAGATATCAATGTCATTATCGAAGTGCCACTTGGCGGCGAACCGATTAAATATGAGCTTGATAAAGCCAGCGGCGCAATGTTTGTCGACCGTTTCCTTTACACGTCTATGCGCTATCCGTGTAATTACGGCTTTATTCCCCATACATTATCAGACGATGGCGATCCGACAGATGTCATGGTTTACGGCAATCGCGCGCTTATGCCCGGCGCAGTTGTCCGCGCGCGGCCCATCGGGGTTTTGATGATGGAAGACGAAGCCGGAGTTGATGAAAAAATACTGGCCGTCCCTCACCAGAAACTCACGCAGTTTTACAATAAGATTGAAACCTATCAGGACTTGCCGGAAATTTTCCTCGACCGTATCGCTCATTTCTTTGATCACTACAAAGATCTTGAGGCTAATAAATGGGTCAAAGTTCTAGGCTGGGAAGACAAAGAAAAAGCCGAAGAATTAATCAGAGCCGGGATTAAAGCCGCCAAATAAAAGGCCGCGAAAGCGGCCTTTTGGGACTTGGAAATGCTCTTAATTGGTATTAATTACCGTTCAGTAGATCAGAAAGGTTTTCTTGCCAGGAATCTTTTTTCGTCTCAAAAGCATCACTGATTTCGTTTATACGTTCTCCGTAATCATCAAACTCTGAAATTTCCACCTTCAAAACGAAGTTCCCATTCCCCCGGTTGGCAAAGGCTCGTTTAGCAATCGGAAAACTTTTAGATTGTGAAAAGAGTTTAAAAACACTCGGGTGATCGTATTTAGTGTTATGAATGTAATAATACACTATGTCCCTTAACAGAGCTACATTTTCACTTCCGGAATCTCCAGCACAGTTCAGTTCGAACGTATTTTTCGTGATAGTATCCGAATCGTCACTCTCAGTTTTTTTGAAATCACGGTTTAAAAAATTCATAAATTTAGTCGAGTTGTCTGTCTCTGTACTTTCAGACTTAACCTCAATAAAATTTTTCAATTCTGTTTCTTCTATAAATGTCTTAAACGCTGGGAAAAGCTGTGACTGCCCCAACTGTACATTCTTTATGTCAAACGTTTTCACTTCCGTAGATGTTGTGCGAACATTCCCATTTTCATCATAGTGTAAAAAATCAAATCCCACACCAACTTTTATATCCAGATCATTATCCGCGGGAATACCTTTAAACCCTTCACCGCTTAATGGGTCAGACAAAATTTCCCAAGGGTTTAACAAGTCAACTCCAAATGGCGACAATAAATCAAACCCAATCAGCTTTGCTTTCGTGTAATTGACACTGTATGAAACCGGAACAATATAAATGAAACTACTATCCGGATTTGGGAGTGCTATCGCGCAAACTGATAAAGCTAATCGCGGCTCTTCATCTTTTTTGGACGTCTTTGCAGGAATATAACGATTAAACGCAAACCCTGCAAATTTTATTCCCGTATTGTCATCTTCAAAGAAATATTTAAATCCCGAAGCTTGTGCGGAGTAAGTTGCTTGATATCGCCGAGCCTCTTCAGTTAACGAAGCGCCAATCTGATCAATTACCAGCCCTGCAAGAATAGAAGCAGTTCCACCCGATAAAAAATCAAAACTATTTTTGCCATCTTGAACCTGACCAGTACCGATATTTTGATCACTATAAGCAATTTGTAGGTTAATGTCTGCGTCTTGCCGTTTAGCAGATTTACCGTTTGGAATAAAAACAATGTCAGATAGCTGACTTCCCACAGTTGAGCATGATGACATAAAAATACATGCCGCTATGACACTGACTATCTGTTTCATTTCCTACTCCCGGAATAATGACTATGGCCTTTTTGGGCTATCAGACATTTCAATAAGTCTGCGTGACCTAGGTCACTCAAAATTCAAGAAGTATTGCCGCAGAATAAATCGGCAGGCTAAGGGCGCTAAATGCGCCCTTTACACCTATTACTCCAAAAAGACTTCGGGTTATCCACCGTCAACTGGGAAAGGCGGAGCTTCTCCGTCTTTGATAATTGGATCGTCCTCCAATCACTATAATGCAAAGTATATTTATAGGTCACAGTTTCGCTATCGGGCGATGCCGGAAAAACAGTTCCGTCCGTTTCGGCCCTCGCCATTTCACACTTACACCATCACGAGCCTGCGGTTCATCAATGGTCACGGGTTGGAAGCGAAAGATGTAAGGCCGCTAAAGCGGCGGCCTGTAAAGATTAACTGAGCTTTATAGCTTTATCCCGCTGTAAAAGCAGCATAAGCGGCAATTCCAAGAATAGCGCCGACTGTCATTAAAATTAGTGGAATTATAATTTGTCGTAGTCTGGGCATAATACCACCACCTCCCCCTCCCCCGCCCGGGGGAACAGTACCATTTCTTACAATAGGGTCATGTTCAAATGTATTTGGCGTTGGTGCCGCAGGATCAATGTATAATAAAGTATATTTATGTTCTTTTTTAGAGTTAGTTGCTTGTGGTAAATTCAACTTGGCGAATTTACTTGTAATACGTTCATTTCGACTTGGATTTCCAGAGCCTGGTCTCACTTCAAACGGTGTCTGCTGAAAGTTCCAGTCGGAGCTTGGGTTTATTTTAAATTCCAAGAAAGTGATACCACTAAATGAACCATCAAAATCCAAATCTGTATTATTATTGTCCCGTCTTAACTTAATAAAATCAAACATTTCACCATCTGTTAAATCTCTTTCTTGCCCCCTTTCAACCATTTTAGGAATACCTAACGCCCAACCACCATTCGGCGCAGATTTTGCCATTTCAGGGTCATCAATATAAACGTAGTACTTTAATTTAGCTGACATTATTCACTCCTTGGTTGCGATCTTACTCAAGACAAAGTCTCTCTCTTTACTGAGATGTTCAATCGTTTCAGACGTCAGTTTCAACTCATCTATCATTAGCTGAAGCTCTCTATCTGCGTCTAAAAATTTCAAAGTTGACTGGCTTTCTGCTAACATCTCTAAAAAAAGTAATTGGGTATATATAAGCCCTGAGTTCCAAGTGACGTTATCGGGGTCATTTTCTGAAAGTTTCACCATCAAATTTTTTGAAATGACAATCATAGATTTCGCATTATTATAATCGTCACTTTTTATATATAATTTAGCCAAACGCCTATATGCTGACGCAATTACATAAATAGCTTCCCAGTTATCTTTTGAAGAACCTTCCAAAACTGAATTTACAATATCAATTTCTCTCTTTCGAGCTGATATTGCTGAAGAAATCTCCCCTAATCTTTCTAATGAGAGAGCTTGCCAACCAACAACATCCGCAAAATCAATATAATGCTTCTGATGAAGCTCTGGTGCGAGTTTTAACTCTTCAAACACTATAATTGCCTGATTAAATTCACTCAGTGCTATGTCCAAATCATCGCTGTAAAAACTTGATACCCCTGAATTAGCAATCGCTAATGCGTACTCTACCCCATATAAAATATGGGCTCGATTTTTGTTATGTAAGTTAGATAAAAATTGACGGTATTCGTTCCAGTGCTCTTCTGTTTTCAATGCATCTCCAGCCCCTAAAGCCACATATCCCTGCCAAAATGCCGATTGACCATGGTCATAAAGGGCACGTTCCTGATTTTCGCATTCTGCCAAGTTCCGTTCTGTAATCTGATAAGCCTGATCTGCGTGATCGGCAAAAGCCTCCTGATCCCCGCTGGAATTGGCGATCTCTGCCGCCAGATGCAGAGATTGTGCATGACGGCTTGAGGCCTCGCAATCCACCACCCCGCCATCGTAATTATCATAATAATCAATGACCTTACCGGCCACGCCGTCCATTACATCCAGCTTGCCGAGCGGTTCCAACCTATCTTTGAGATCAGTCAACATAAACTCTGTCAGCCCTTCTGCATCAGCACGCCTTTGCTCTGCCTCTGCCTGCGCCTCTTCTGCGGCCCCCCTTGCCGACATAGCCGTCCATGTCAGTCCCGACATGATTAAAACAGTCATAAGCGCTGTCGCCGTGATCAATGTCACGCGTCTACGCTCTTTTTGCATGTCCCGCTGCACCAGATCATCAAGGCCGACTCCGATCATGCCAGAGATCAGCCGCAACAAACCCAAACGTTTGCCATCACCGCTATCAGATATATCCGCCGCCATTGGCTCCGCCGGGATATCTGTCAGTTCACCATGTTCATTAACCTCGAAGCGTAAAGCGGGCGGGAAACATTCCAGATGCGCCCGCTCTGGATCGTTAGTGGCAAAGGGAACCCCGTCCACAATAATGGAAAATATCTGACCGCCGCGGCGGTTCTGTTTAAAATATATAATTTCTTCATTAACCCAATGAGATTGGGCCGATTGCGGCGAGCATAAAATGATGAGATTTTCCGAATTATCGAGAGCGGATTGGATTCTCTCTCCCAGATCAGCACCTGCAGATAATTCCTCTTTGTCCCGAAATATGGGCTTCAAATTGGCAGGTACCGTTCCATGACGGGTTTTTTGGCCAATAATTGACGAGGGTAAACGATAATTTTCCAGACGTTTATGCAGCCACCGCCCCCATGCTGCGTCTTTATGGCTATAGCTTATAAAAGCCTTGTATTTATATGACCCCATGCCCCCGACACTCAGTTTTCATCCCCTATACTATAATTTGACTGTCAACGAAATAAGATTCCGGTTGCTGGATAATTCATCCATTCTAAATTCCCGTGCCTAACGCAAACCGCCCCCAAGCAATTTGTGTCAACACCGAAAAAAGGCCGCGAAAGCGGCCTTTATAAGTACGATATTGTCATAGGTTAGTGGGCTGATAAATATCCCGCGATCATGGCGGTTATAAATATGACGGACATGAACAAGATAGCCGGCCACTTAATATTAGGCTCATTTATTGCCACATCCAAATCTTCCTGATCAACGGGTTTAACTGCCCATAACATATAGCTGAGCGACAGAAACAATATCGGGATGAGGATGAACATTGTCAGCCCGATAACCCACTCGACGAGATGGGCGTGTTCAATGGTAAAATGCTCGGGCAAAACACCGACGGTCTCTAAGAGCATTACCCCAATCATCACAAAACCGGCTGACCAACAAAATACCTGAGCAGCGAAACTCATGGCTTTATGTTTTAAATCCCGCTCCCATTCATCCAGATATTTAGAGGGAGCCCAAAACCGATTTGTAAATCTACTAAAACATAAAATCAGCAGACAAATAAATGAAACCAATAAGGAGATGGTTAGAACAGGGCCAAAACCTCCAAAGTCAAATTTTGCTCCATCAACGGACCCAATCCAAATCGGGAAAAGCACCATTGTTAAGGCTGCCGGGATTGATAGAAATAACAATATCTTTAATCGTCTCAATGCGGTTTGAGTTAATTGGCGCGGCGATAACGCGTACATATCAGCATACCATTTTAACATATTATTCTCCCTTTTGATTGTGTTGAATGAGACTCTGAGAAATTGAAGCAAATGGTTTGAGGCTAAACGCCACTTCCACCGGCACCTCGAAAAACTCTGCAAGTTTCAAGGCCAGCTCCAAAGACGCATTGTAATCCCCGCGTTCCAGATATCCGATGGTCTGAAAATTCACATCCATGATCTTGGCTAACTCTTTACGAGATAAGCCTTTTTCTATTCTCAATAATTTAATACGATTATATGTCATATTGTTGTGTATATACAACACTTTATAACAAGTCAATGATTATCATTCAACTTTCTTCGCACTTTAATTTATACCTTTCCTCTTGAAATCCACGTCGATCCCGTTAGTTTGCGCGCCATTAACGCGAGGGGAAGCGTATTACTCAAACCTTTTGGGGGAATACGGCCAATCTCACTAATCGCGAGGGGAAGCGTACCGCATTATCATGCAGGTGCGGCCAACTTCATTATTTTCAAACGGAGATCGGGCTGATCTCCATAATGAGGGAGAGATTTAGTGAATACTCTTTATCTTATTATAGCTGCAGGTTTTGTAGCTGTACTCTACGGGATAATTACCCGTGCGAAGCTGATGAAAGCTTCAACAGGCAATGAACGCATGAATGAGATCGCAGGCGCGATTCAGGAAGGCGCCAAAGCCTATCTTTCGAAACAATATAGAACCATCGCTATTGTTGGCGTTGTTGTCACAATATTGTTAGCCTTACTCTTTAAAAACGCTATTGCCCCTGTTGGCTTCATCATCGGCGCGGTCCTATCCGGTCTTGCCGGTTATGTCGGCATGCTGGTGTCTGTTCAGGCCAATGTCAGAACAACTGAAGCATCTCGTAAAAGCCTCGGCAACGGCCTGAAGGTCGCTTTTGACGCCGGCGCGATTACAGGCATGCTTGTGGCTGGTCTCGCTCTGCTGGGCCTTTCCGTTTACTACATGATCCTTACGGGCCCTATGGGCGCGGATGAACGCGGCGTTATCGACGGACTTGTATCCTTGTCACTTGGCGCGTCACTGATTTCAGTCTTTGCCCGTCTCGGCGGCGGTATCTTTACAAAAGGCGCCGATGTTGGCGGTGATCTGGTTGGTAAAGTCGAAGCCGGTATCCCCGAAGATGATCCACGTAACCCGGCCACTATTGCCGATAATGTGGGTGATAATGTGGGTGACTGTGCCGGTATGGCGGCTGACCTGTTTGAAACCTATGTTGTGACAATTGCAGCGACTATGGTTTTAGGCTCTATTCTGTTTGGATCTGTCGGTTCTCTGGCGCTTTATCCAATGGCCATTGCAGCGGCTTGTATCATTACATCCATCGCAGGCACGTTTTTTGTCCGCCTAGGCAAAGGTTCGACCAATGTCATGGGCGCGCTTTACAAGGGATTGATCGCAACAGGTGTTCTTTCTGTAGCAGCTATTGCGGCGGTTACCCACCACATGCTTGGTTTTGGCGAAATCGCTGGAACAGCAATTGAGGGCAACGGCGCCCTAACCGGAAAAGCTCTTCTGATTTGTTCTCTGATCGGCCTGGCTATTACATTCGCAATTGTTGTGATCACGGAATATTATACAGGCGTGAATTACCGCCCTGTAAAATCCGTAGCTGCGGCGTCTGAATCCGGTCACGGTACAAATGTCATTCAGGGCCTTGCCGTTTCAATGGAAGCGACAGCTATTCCGGTTCTGATCATTGTGTTTGGTATCATCATCACCTTCAAGCTGGCCGGTCTTTACGGTATCGCTATTGCAGTAACTGCTATGCTGGGGGTTGCCGGTATGATCGTGGCGCTCGACGCTTTTGGTCCGGTGACTGATAACGCTGGCGGTATTGCCGAAATGGCAGAACTTGATCCTGAAGTCCGTAATACAACAGACGCGCTGGATGCGGTCGGTAACACAACCAAAGCTGTCACCAAAGGCTATGCCATTGGTTCAGCAGGCCTTGGCGCGCTCGTGCTTTTCGCGGCATATTACAAAGACATTGAGTATTTCGCGGCAAAAGACGGCAATGCCCTCACAGGCATGGTCGCTGACTTCTCGCTGACAAATCCATATGTGATTGTCGGTCTGTTTGTTGGTGGTCTTCTGCCTTATCTGTTCGGCGCCTGGGCAATGCAGTCTGTTGGCCGCGCAGCCGGAGCGATCGTTGACGAAGTTCGTCGTCAGTTCAAAGCCGACCCGGGTATTATGAAGGGCACATCTCGTCCGAACTATGCCAAAGCGGTTGATCTTTTGACCGGCGCAGCGATCAAGGAAATGATCAAGCCTT
>JAHDGM010000064.1 GCA_020627655.1 Hellea sp. | reverse complement strand
CTGTTTAGCGGCGGCAATCAGGGCAAATTACTGATAAAGGTGAGATGATGAATATTTGGGTTTGGGCCACAGCGGCTTTTTTATATCTGATTTTTGCGCTTTGGTATTTTAACTGGAAGGGGCCGTTAAAGGCTGACGAAATTGATAATTTCATTGAACAAGTTAGCATGTCTGGGTCCCCGACTGACCCGCATGTGTTGCGTAAATTTCTGGAAGAGGATGACGGCAAAGAATTTATTATGCTCAATCTTGTGCGGTTTCATGAGGGCAAGATCGAACATCCCGAAACAGGCGAGAAAATGAGCGGAGTCGAACTGGTTCAAGATTATTTCGGACCTTTTTCAAAAGCTCTCTTCAAACGCGGCGGGCACCCGGTCCTATTATCCCGTAAAAAAGGCGGCTATATTGATAGCTGGAATGCCTCAGCCGATGAAGGATTTCAGTCTATTGGTTCAATGCGTTACCGAAGTCGGCGTGATCTGATGTTACTCGTGTCCGACCCGCGCTTTGGGGATAGCCATAAATATAAGCTGGCGGCCATTGACGGAACAATTTCGTTTCCGATGCAATCATTTATGAACACTTACTTAAAGCCTCAAATCTGGGTACCCTTAATACTCGTACTCTTGGCGTCTTTGGCACAGAACGCTCTATTCTTTTTTGAACTAAGGAAATAATCATGCAGGAACTTTTGATCGATCGCGACAATTACCGGAAGACAAAAATCGTAACATCGGAAGCGCGCCCGTTAGAGGACGGCGAAGTCCGTGTGGCCATCGATAAATATGGCCTCACCGCCAATAATGTTTCTTATGCTGTTTCGGGCGACATGATTGGATACTGGAAATATTATCCTGTGGACTCCGTTGATGGTGTTAATTGGGGCAAGGTGCCCGTCTGGGGCATGGCCGATATCGTTGAAAGCCAATGCGACGGTATTGAGGCAGGTGAGCGAATTTACGGCTTTCTGCCCATGGCTAGCGAAGTCATTATGAGGCCGAGCAAGCTTAAAGACGGGTCCTTTGTAGATGTGGCTGAACACCGTCAGCCACTGCCCGAGCTCTATAATGGATATAACCGCACAAAAGGTGAGCCTGCCCTTTACAAGACATTAGAAAATGAGCGCTGCCTTTTATTCCCGCTCTTTGTCACCGGATTTGTTCTGGCCGATTTTCTCGCCGATAATGATTACTGGGGCGCAGAGCAGGTCTTGATTGGATCGGTCTCATCAAAGACCGGTTTTGGCATGGCGGCGTTTTTGAAATCCGAAGTTGGGTTTTCCGGTAATCTTATTGGTCTCACATCAACGGGCAATAAGGATTTCGTGGAGAGCCTGGGCGATTGTGACAAGGTCGTTACCTATGGCAATGAGGCCGAAATCGATGCTTCCAAAAAGTCTGTCTATGTAGACATGTCCGGCAATGGGGAGCTGAGAAACAAGCTTCACCATCATCTCGGTGATCATATGGTCCGTTCTATCGGTGTCGGCGCAACCCATTGGGAAGAACGTCGTAGCGGGGGAGATATGCCGGGTGCCAGGCCGGAGTTCTTTTTTGCGCCAGCACAAATCGGAAAACGTAACAAAGATTGGGGCCCGGGTGTTTTATTCCAAAAGGCCTATGCGGCAGGAGCACAATTGGCCGCCCGGACATCGGATAATCTGAATGTTGAGTTTTTGAACGGTATGGAGGCCGCCCGCGATATCTGGATTGATATGCTGGATAACAATGTCTCACCAAAGCGCGGGATCATGGTCTCGTTAAAACAAACTGTAAATATTGACGCCTTATGACCGAAACAACTGATGACCTAGAGCTTTTCAAAAAACTCAAGCAGAGGCCAAAAGTCGCCTGGCCAACTGTCATGCTGTTTGTAGGGGCATTCACCCTGTTCGGAGTCTCAACTTTCGCCTTCGTCACAGGTGCCTTGCCGCTGGGCTGGGCCATGTTCTTAAATGCCATAGCATCATATATGGCTTTTCCAGTGGCCCATGAAGCCACCCATAGCGCGGTGTGTGCAAACCGAAAGTTAAACGATTTTGCGGGGCGCATCTCAATGTTACTACTCGAGCCGGGGCCGTTTTTTCCTGTCTTCCGATTTATTCATATGCAGCATCACAGATTCACCAACCACCCGACCAAAGACCCGGATGTCTATAGCGGGAAGGGGCCTGTCTGGCTGTTGCCGTTTCGGTGGCTAACTTTGGATTTTATCTATTTCAAAAACTACCTGTCATCTGAGGTTTTTAAGAAACGGCCCAAGAAAGAACGCTGGGAATTTTATTTTGCGGTTCTTTTTGTGATCGTCGTTATCACTGCCATGACTCTTATGGGTTGGCTCTACTACTATCTTGTACTGTTTTTTATCCCGACTCGCATCTCTAAATTTTTCATCATTATCGCGTTTGATTTCCTGCCGCATTATCCTCATGAGGCCTATGCAAAAGACGAACCTTTTCGATGCACATCGAACCGTGTCGGACTTGAATGGTTGCTGACGCCTTTACTCATTTATCAAAACTATCATCTGGTGCACCACCTCTATCCGGCCATACCGTTTTATCGCTACATCAAAATCTGGAATGCGCGAAAGCAATTCCACGAGGCGCAAAACCCTGCGATTGTTGACACGTTCTCACTCAGCCCAAGAGAAACATCTATATCTGCCTAAGAGACAGTTAAACCCTGCATTTTAACGAGCACTTACTTCTTTTCCTAGCATAAAAAAACAGGCTCCAGAGGAGCCTGTAGTTACGGGAACGTATGCTCAAACACGTCCGTTATTTCTGAGATTAATCAGAAATCCTTGCGAAGATTTACGCCATAAGTACGCGGCGCGTTCATATAGCCATTTATAACGCCTTGCTGCAGTACGCCAGGGAAGACCGTAGAGACATATTCGTCATTGAAAATGTTTCGTCCCCATACCTGAACAGCGAAGCCGTTTTCCAGCTTTAGTCCGGCCGCAGCATTGAACGTATTCACAGTACGGAAAGGTTGTTCCGCGCCTGTTGTAGCAAAAATCGCCTCATTAGACTGAACCTTACTTTCATACTGCCAGTCACCGCGAACATAACCATTCATGCCATTGTCAAAACTATGGTAATAAGTAGCGCCAACATTCAAAGATGTTTCTGGAATGCCAGCCGGTTTTTCACCAGACAGATCAGCAATTGTACCATTGGGCCCCGGACCGCCAACGAAACTATCATAGACTGGATCTAGGAAAGTTCCGGCAAACGTAAATTCAAGCTCTGGGACAGGTTTAAATGTTGCATCGATTTCCGCGCCTTGCGTTGATTGCTCACCGGCGTTTGCCAGTGAAAAGCCGGAGCCCTGAAATACATTGCTCTGAAACCCTTCAATACTTTGATCGAATAGGGCAATATTGATGGCGCCTTTATCAAACCGGGCTTTCAGACCGATTTCATAGACTGTGGCTTCCTCTGGCCCTGCGAAACGCGTACCGAAGTTGCGCGATGTCGCAGGCGTAGCGCCGAGCACATAATTGTTCGGTAGTAGGTTAGCACCCGCCAAAGCCGCACCATCCGTAAAGAAGGGTCGAGATCCTCGAGAAAGATTCCATGAGCTTGATTTGAAACCCGTAGCGGCGCTTGCATAGACATTGATGTTGTCATTTATTTCATAGGCAGCGCGAACGTTCCATGTCAGCTTGTCATCACTGGTTTTTCCGTCTTCAATGACATTTGGAAAAGCCAGCGCGGGTGGGTTAAACTGTAAGGCTTGTAGGCTAGCTATGACTCCATTTTCTACGTTGGGTAAAAATCCATTGGTGAAAGCTCCCTGTGCAATCGCATTTTGAAAGGTGCCTGTCGCTAATTGACCAAATGTGGCAGGGTCCAAAGTCAGCATGAACGGTGCGAATGCTGCGCCAAAAGCTTGATAAAGCGGATTGGTCGGATCACCAACGGCCGCTTGAATTTGCCCTAAAGCTAGCAAGTCCGGTCCCGGGGCTGTTGTGAGATCAAGTGCGAACCATGGATCAGTCGAATCTTGAAAGTAGGATACAGTTTTGTCATCATTCGTATAATTCAAGCCGCCGGTGAGTGTCAGCCTGTCAGTGACTTCGAAGTCGACCGTTCCGAAGGCAGAATAAGCTGTATTCTCTTGCTTGAAATTATCAATGAAGGTGTGTTGGTCTCCGAAGAATGTTGATCCGGGTGTAAAACCATTCACGGCTTCAATAGTACGGAACAATGCTTCGTTGCCTGCAAGGACATCTACATAGCGCCGCGTATCTGCACCCCAATCCAGCCTGTCAACAGCGTCTACGGTCTCATCAAATAAAAATCCGCCGACCATCCAGTTTAAAGGGCCATCACTATTCGATGTTAGTCGTAATTCTTGCGTAAAGGTTCCAATTTTATTTTCTGTTGAAACAGTCTCCAGGATTTCAAGGGTTGTGAAATCAGAATCGGAATCAAAGAAGGTCTCGTTGTTTCTATAGGCGGTTATGGAGGTCAGATTCGCAAATCCAAGGTTATGATCGACCTGAACAGAGACGCCCCAGTCATCGACTTCATTCACAGAGTCTTTATTGGAAAAGTGCTCGCGTGCAAATGGGTCACTAGCGTCAGCTGTCTGTCCGCCCAAGCGATTTACGGCGATAATGGCACCCTCATTTTGGAAATTGGTAATGGCACAACAGATTTCATCAAGGGTAGAATAATCCGCGATGACACGAATAGAGGTGTCATCAGATGGTTCATGAAGGAACTGTCCTTGGAGATTCCAGCGGTTGCGATCGTTTAAATCAGACAGGCCGTCGCGGGCTTCAGCGTAACCGTCTCGGAAGTTGAAACCGCCGCCTATGCTAAATGCGGCATCATCATTGCCAATGCCTGTTGTATAATAGGCTTTGCCTGTGAAATTGTTGTAATTCCCATAGCCGGCTTCAATATAGCCTTCGGTTTCATAAGAAGGGTTCGCCGTTACAATTGATATAACGCCAGCAGAAGCGTTTTTTCCAAAGAGGGTTGATTGCGGCCCGCGTAATACTTCAATCCGCTCAAGCTTGGGCAGATCGCCAATACGCGCTGCCGAGCGGGACCGATAAACACCATCAACAAAAACACCGACTGATGGCTCGACGCCTGCATTATTCGCACCATTACCAAAGCCGCGGATAATGAAATTAGTATTGGTAGATGTTTGCAGTTGGTTGACCCGAAGAGAAGGAACCACTGATTGAAGATCGTTCAGATCCAAAATGCGGGCATTTTCAATGGTTACATTATCTGTAACGGAAACGGCTACTGGCGTTTCCTGCAACGTTGTTGCTCGCTTGGTCGCTGTAACGATGATTTCATCTTGCACGGTCTGAGCGTGTGAGGTTGATGTTATGACCATGGCAAGAGCTGTTGTGGCCGCTAAAGTTGTAAAGCGAGATGTCATTAATTTCCCCTGTTTGTAATGTTTTGAGGGAATATATGGCATATCAAGTGTCAATACAATAATTTTATTGGCAGTAACTATGTCATATTAATTTGACTGAACTCGGACGAGTAAAGTTTTTGGTTTATGAGATTCTAATTCGTGAATTTTCTGAATTTCTGGAGGCGATTTGCCCCAGACACCGATAAGGCCAAGTTTTCGGAAAACCTGAAGTCAGAAGTCGAAACTATTTATTCTAGTGGCCCAAATCTTGGAGCTGGTGCGGCGCGCATGGTGCCGTCTTCTTTAGAATATATGTTTCTGGCTTTTATATGCGGGTGTTCGGCTGCTTCGGAGGGCGTCAAGACTGGGCCAAAGCAAACATCTGTGCCTTCGAGAAGATCACACCACTCATCCCTGGTTTTCGATTTGAATAGGGTTTTGAATTTTTCGCGAAGCTCTGGCCAGGCTTTGCCATTATATTGATTGGCATAATACGGGTCATCTGCAAGCCCAAGTTTTCGAAGCAGGAGTGCGTAAAATTGCGGTTCTAAAGAACCGACAGTTACATAATGCCCATCCGCGCATTGATATGTACTGTACCAGTGAGGGCCATCGAGCAGGCTTTGCCCTCGGTTTTCCTGTATAATACCACGACTTTGAGCCGCGAGCAGCAGGTTCATCATGTGGGAGGAACCGTCAACAATGGCAGCGTCTATGACAGTGCCTTTGCCGCTTTGGCGGGCTTGTAAAATGCCGGATAAAATGCCGATTGCCATATAAAGTGCGCCGCCGCCAATATCGCCAATGAGAGTAGGTGGGGCAAGAGGCGGTTGTCCGGGTTGTCCTGCATACCAGAGAGCGCCGGACAGAGCGATATAATTGATATCATGCCCGGCGGCATGTGCGAGTGGGCCGTTTTGCCCCCATCCAGTCAGCCGTCCATAAACCAGTTGCGGGTTCAGAGGTGCCAGCTGCGAGGGGCCAAGCCCTAAGCGCTCCATGACGCCGGGACGCATGCCTTCGAATAGGGCATCAAAATCACCGATCATATCTTTGAGTTTTTGAGCATCACTTTCGTCTTTGAGGTTGAGCTCAATAATGGTCTTGCCGGCTGTCATAGGGTCGCTTTGCCCGGAATTGCCGATAGGTATAGCCCCGCCGGGGCGCGCGATCAGCGTAATCTCAGCGCCTAGATCACTGAGGAGCATGCCGCAAAAAGGACCGGGGCCAATGCCTTCAATTTCAATAATTCTAATACCGGATAATGGTTTTTGCATTTTAAGCTCTTTTTGAAGGTTTTTCATTTCCTAGCGGGCCAAAGCCGCATAATAAAGGCTTATGAGTTATCAGCTTACAGATAAATTTGGACGCGATATTACATATCTTCGCCTATCAGTGACTGATCGTTGCGACCTACGCTGTACCTATTGCATGGCTGAGACGATGACATTCCTTCCGCGCAAAAACCTGTTGACTCTCGAAGAGCTTGAACAGCTTTGTGCCAGTTTCATTGCGCGCGGCGTGCGCAAAATTCGCTTAACTGGAGGCGAGCCATTAGTACGTAAAGGGCTTATGGGGCTGATTGAAAACCTTTCATCCCATTTGGAAAGCGGGGATCTGGACGAAATCACTCTTACCACGAATGGAACCCAGCTTTCAAAATATGCTGATAATCTTAAATCCGCCGGGGTCCAGCGGATCAATATCTCTTTGGATAGTCTCGATAGAGATATGTTTCAGAAGCTCTCACGCCGAGATGCACTGGATCAAGTCTTGACGGGAATTGATGCCGCGCAAAAGGCTGGTCTAAAAGTCAAGATAAATACGGTTGCGCTTAAAGGTACAAATAGTGACGAAATCCCGTCAATCATGGAATGGGCTCATGGACGCGGCATGGATATGACCCTGATTGAAGTCATGCCAATGGGCGATATTAATGAAGATCGTTTTGATCAATATCTGCCATTAACTGAGGTCAGGGATCAGCTGGCCCGTCATTATACACTCACTGACACACCCCTTAAAACCGGAGGTCCGGCCCGATATGTCCGTGTGGCCGAGACAGGCGGAGTTCTTGGTTTCATCACGCCGCTGACGAATAATTTCTGTGCGGGATGCAATCGCGTTCGGGTAACATGCACGGGACAGATTTATATGTGTCTTGGACAGGCTGATCGTGTCGATCTGCGTGAAGCTATTCGCGGCCCTGAGCCTCTAAAGGCACTGAATGACGCTCTTGATCGTGCAATGATAAATAAACCGGAAGCTCATGATTTTCGGATTGATAAAACCGGAACCTATTCAGGATCCAACAGGCATATGTCTGTGACTGGGGGGTAAACAGTATGTTACGCGCTTACGGGCGCAATTAGAAACATACTCGACAGCCTGTAAATGTGCGGTTATTTAACTCACAAAAAGGGACTTTCCATGCGCATTTTTTCTATCTTTTTATTTTGGGCTGTTTTGTTTGTGCCTGTAAATACGGTTTATGCGAAAACTTTAGCGCAAAGCGTTCAAGGAATGGAAAAGAAATCCGGCTTTATTGATATTTATATCGATAAAAAAGCTAACAAAATCAAAGCTGTGTTGCCGAAGTCTCAATCAAGTGATGATGTGTTGCTTGAGGCGATTTATACAATGCGTCTTCGCTCTGGCCTTGGGTCAAATCCTGTCGGTCTGGATCGGGGCTGGGGCACGCGCGGCGTCGTGATCGCATTTCGACGGTTCGGTGATAAAGTTATTATTGAGCAGCAAAATCTTGCTTACCGCGCTGATCCGAATAACCCCCTTGAAGCCTTAGCCGTGGATGAGAGCTTTGCGGATAGTTTTCTGGCGAGTCTTACCGTCGAGGCCGAAACTGCTGGCGGCGTGCTTGTCGATATAACCGATTTTTTGAACCGGGACGGACTGGGTCTTGCGCAGCATCTCAAAGATCGCGGGCAAGGGACTTTCAAAGTTTCCAAAGACCGGACTTTTGTTGACGTTAAGAACAGCTTTGTGTTTCCGGATAATGTAGAAATTGATGGGTTCATTACCCTAACGTCTAATGAAGCTGGCAATGAAGTGGCGACTACGGCGGCTAATGGTCAGGATGCTACTCTTGTGCAGCATCATTCTTTTGTGCGTCTGCCCGCTGATGGCTATGTCCCCCGCATTTCTGACCCCCGTATGGGCGCTATTGAAATAGTCTATCAAGATTACAGCAGCCCGCTTGCTGATCAAATAGTAAAACGCCTGGCTTTGCGGCATCGTCTGGAAAAAGATGAAAACGGAAAAACCATAGATCCTATTGTTTTTTATATAGATAGCGGCGCGCCGGAACCCATTCGGAGTGCGCTAGTGGATGGAGCTTTATGGTGGAAAGATGCTTTTGCCGCTGCAGGATACCCAGATGGCTATGAGGTGAAATTGCTTCCAGAAGATGCTCATCCGCTCGACGTTCGCTACAATGTTGTCCAATGGGTTCACAGGCAGACGCGGGGCTGGTCTTATGGCGGCGGTGTTGTAGATCCGAGAACCGGCGAATTTATCAAGGGGCATGTAAATCTCGGCTCGCTTCGGGTTCGCCAGGATCGTATGATTTTTGAAGGCTTGGCAGGTACCGAGAAAACAGGAACGGGGGCAGACGATGACCCTATTGAGCTGGCACTTGGCCGCATTCGACAACTTTCAGCCCATGAGGTGGGGCATTCTCTTGGTTTTGCCCATAATTTTGCCGCCAGTGCCTATGATAAAGGATCCGTCATGGATTATCCGGCACCTGATGTACGCGCAGAGAATGGGGCTTTGGATTTCTCGAATGCTTATGGTGTGGGTATCGGTCCTTGGGACAAATTTACTGCTAAAATGCTCTATGGCGATGTGAGCGATCCTGAAACCGCTTATGCCGAGGCTGCGGAGCAGGGGCTTTTATATGTAGCTGACAGTGAAGGGCGCTCAATAGGAACGGGTCACCCTAAGGGCGCGGTATGGGATAACGGCAATGATGCTGTAGCCAGCCTGAAGAACGTTATGGCTGTCCGCAAGATCGCTCTATCTGAATTTGATGTGTCTCGGATTCATGAAGGGCAGCCTGTATCAGACCTTAATAAGGTTATTGTTCCTATTTATTTATACCACCGTTACCAGACTGCTGCTGCTGGTAAACTCATTGGCGGCATGTCTTTTAATTATAGTGTTCGCGGAGACGGAATGTCTGGCTCTGAGATTGTACCCGTCACGCAGCAGCGAGCGGCACTTGACGCTGTTTTGGACACGCTTAAGCCCGGATATCTGGATATTCCTGATGATACGTTGGGGCTACTCACACCATCACTCTCCAGCTGGACATTTATCGATAGTGACCGTGAGCTGTTTAAGCGGTCTGCCTATCCTGCCTTTGATTTGACATCAGCAGCAGATACTGCAGCAAGTCTTACGTTTAACGTGTTACTGGATCCAAAGCGGGCGGCCAGATTGATTGAGTTTAAACGTCGAGACGCTAAGGCGCTGGGTTTTGAAGATGTATTAGCGGCGACGCGCCGCAAAGTCATGACGGCTTCTGGGGCGGGCCGGCAAGCGGAGCTAGTGGATGTAGTGCAGCGCCGGTTTGCCTATAGTCTTATGGAGCTTGCCGGGTCTTCCAGCGCAACACCTGCA
>JAHDGM010000063.1 GCA_020627655.1 Hellea sp. | reverse complement strand
GACGGATAAGGAATTTGATGGTATCGAAACCCTCTATGGAGTCGGATACAAATACCGCGAAGCCTAATCGCCGGGATAAGGACCGCCGTCAGGGGGTTCGCCGATCTATTCTATTTTCGCGCCTGACACGGGTGATTTTTCTCTCGCACCTGTTCGGGCTGGTCATTCTAATGGTCGGATCACTGACACTCAACCAGTATACGAAAGGGTTGATTGAAGACCGAATTGAAAATCTGAAATCACAAGCTCTTCTAGTAACGTCGATTATGGCAGATACAGCGACAGGTTATGGCGCTGATGCACAGCTTGATGAAGACAGGGCAACACAGATCATTAAACGCCTGGATCTTCCGCCGGGATGGAGAGTTAGGCTTCACGACACGGGTCACAACCTGTTAGTTGATAGTGAGCAGGTCAATTCGGAAATATCAGTCACCGAACTGGCACCTATTGATGCCGAAAAGCCTTCTGAGCCAGTTGCTGAAAACGTGAAATTTACATGGGAAGCATTTTTAAAAAACTTACCTTGGCGGCAGGCTATACGTGATAATAATCGCCGCAATCTTCCATCTGAGTTGCGAGCTGCGTTGGAAGGTAAAACTGTTGGCGGTGAGAAATATGACGAGCAAGATCGCCTGATCGTGACTGTGAGTACGCCCGTTATGCGCGTTCAGGAAGTTCTGGGTGTTGTCACACTGGAATCTTTTGATGTTGAAGACATTGTGGATCGGGAGAGGCTCTCACTGTTACCTTTCATTGGCTGGGCTGTTTTTGCGTCCCTGATTTCCTCGATCGCTTTGACGATGTCCATAGTGTTTCCATTGCGTGACCTGTCCAGAGCTGCAGAGGTGGTTGCACGCACAAATGATAAAGTTGGGAAAATCCCGGACTTTTCCTATCGCAAAGATGAAATTGGAGACCTGTCGTTAATGCTCGGCGATATGACGCGCGGACTTTATTCCCGCATTGATGATATTGCCAATTTCGCGGCCGATGTTGCCCATGAAATTAAAAACCCTCTCACCTCCTTACGGTCTGCGTCGGATACACTGCGTCATGCAAAAACTGATGAACAGCGTGAAAAACTGATCAAAATTATCCAGAGTGATGTGGGCCGTATGGACCGATTGATCACTGATATTTCGAAAGCTTCTAAAGTGGATGCCAGTCTGGCGCGTGAAAAGGCCGGCATATTGAATTTAGGAGACCTGATTGCGAATGTGACGGACTTTTACACGGAAACCCGTTCAGGTGAGGGGCCTGATGTTGTTTTTGAAATGGCCGAAAGTCTGTCTGGAAAAGATATTTATATTCGAGGTTTTGAAACCCCCTTTGCTCAGGTTCTGCGTAATCTCATTGATAATGCGATTACCTTTTCACCTGACAACGGTATTGTCCGTATAAGCCTGTCGACCCGCAAAGAAAAAGATGTTCGCAGGGCGATTATAACAGTTGAAGATGATGGTCCGGGTATTCCGCCGGATAATCTGGAAACTGTTTTTGAAAGATTTTACACTGAACGACCAAAAGGGGCGCAGTTTGGATCACATTCAGGCCTCGGTCTGGCTATTTGTCGACAAATCGTGAGGGCGCATAAAGGTTATATTTTTGCCGAAAACCGAGAAGAAGACCAGAATGTGGTTGGTGCTCGGTTCGTTGTTAATCTTCCAATGCAAAATTAGAGCGCTGACTGCATAGTAATTATTGCGTCACTCTCAAAAATAGAGTTAGAATTACATCATGATTGGAATGGTTATCGTCACCCATGGGAAGTTAGCGCAGGAACTGCGACTGGCAACCGAACACGTGGTTGGCCCTCAGGAAAAACTGGAAATCGTTTGTATAGGTCCTGATGACGATATGGAGCGCCGCCGTGATGATATTCGTAAAGCTGTAAATAAAGTCAGTTCCAAAGGTGGCGTTATTATACTGACAGATATGTTTGGCGGAACGCCGTCTAATCTGGCAATCAGCATGCTTGACGAAAACAGGGTAGAGGTATTAGCCGGCGTGAACCTGCCCATGTTGATTAAGCTGGCCGAAGCCCGTCGGTCCATGGATATTAATGCCGCCGCTGAGACAGCACGAGATGCGGGCAAACGCTATATTGCTATAGCTTCCAAGATTCTCTCCGGCCAAACCTGAGCACGGCGGAACGACTACATGACTATACGCGCCTGTGAGACGGTTACGCTGACTAATAAACGCGGCCTGCATGCCAGGGCATCTAATAAATTTGTGGCCTGCGCGCAGGAATTTGATGCAACCGTATTAGTTCGCAGCCATAATGATGTTTGCGCCGAAACAGTCATGGCTGACTCCGTTATGGAGCTTTTGCTTTTGGGATCAGCATATGGAGAGGATATTACCATATCTGCCGAAGGACCTGATGCGCCGCAAGCTGTTACGGCCCTGTGTGAATTAGTGAAAGCTAAGTTCGGAGAAGGCGAATGAAGCGGCATTTCCAATATCTTTGCCTAATTTCTTGCCTGTTTGCCTCTGCTTGCGAGACCAGCGAATATTTTGTGCCTAAAAGTGAGTACCCGCCAGATCCGTGGGTTAAAGGATATTCCAATCCTGATGATTGTCTGGGCGGAGAGAAATTGGCCGCGCGTCATTTCTTTTTACCGGATTACCCTCGTAAGGCCTATAACACGGGGCGTCAGGGGTGGGTTATTGTCCGGCTTGATGTGAATGCTCAAGGCGAAACAGAGAATGTGGATATTGAACGCTCTGTACCAGGTGGACAGTTCGATGGCGCTGCGCGCAAGGCTGTCGAGGATTGGTTGTTTGAACCGCCTAAAGACGGCCCTATGGAAAAATGCCGGGTTTTGATCCGGTTTAAGCTGGGCGGTGTAAGTCTGGGTGCCTAGACTAGGCCGCAAAGATTGAAATTTTGGGTTTTCTCTGAGCGGGCTTCGCTGTAGAGACATACAAACCTAGGATTCTTTCGTGCTATCAACCTTATCGGAATATCAGGATCTGCTTGTTGGCGCAGTTCTTTTATCCATAGCCATTTTGGCCGTCCATGCGGCTATTCGAACTTATAATCGGTTTGGCGGTGGCAGTGATATCTGGAAAGAGCGTTATGGCGAGCTAGAACGCAAAATTTCCAAGATGGATTCTGTTTTTGGCGCTTATCCCGGTTTGATTTTTGTCTGGGATGATCATGAAAAATCAAATCAAAAAGATGGCCCCTGGGGGCAGCCCAGAGTTTATGGATCACCGGCAGCACTGGCAAGTATTCAAAGGTTTGCAGAACCTGGCCGCTCTAAGGATATGGCTGTCCGTATTCTTGATGGTCTCGGGGATCTGGATGCCATCGGTGAAGTCGACCATGAAAAAAATCTGCGAACCCATCTGCAACAATTAAGGCGCAATGGTGATGCCTTTTCTATTTCAATCGTTTTGCCTGAAGGCAATGTTATCGAGGCGGATGGCCGCGTGGCGGCCCGACAGGTTGTGCTGTGGCTGGAAGACGCGTCAATTCGCGGAGAAGATGAGCGTACAGCGATCAGCCGGTTTGAAGCTCAAAAGCTACTGACTAAAGAAGACCCTGTAGCCTTTATTGACATGTTAGGCCGCGCGCCATTTCCCATATGGCGCATGTCTCCGCGCGGGCGTATTGTTTGGGTTAATGATGCTTATGTCAGCGCTGTTGATGCGAAATCTGTAGCCGATGTTGTCTCCCGGCAAATGCAACTGGATAAACAAGCGTCAGAGGAGGCCCAGGCCGTCCTGAATAGTCAAGCCAAGCTGGAAAACATCCGCAAAGTCACAATCGGCCAAGACCGCAAGTCCATGCTGATCAGCCTGTTCCCGATCTCTGGCGGTGCAGTAGGCATGGCGATTGATGCGACGGAGACAGAAGGACTGCGCAATGCACTGACCAGACATATTGAAAGCCATGATGAGCTTTTAAATAATATGGATGAGGCAATTGTAATTTTTGGCCCTGATCAACGCATGAGCTTTCACAACACAGCCTTTGCTGACCAGTTCAATCTGGATGCAGGTTATTATAAAAACCGTCCGACTCATTCTGAATGGCTGGACACTATGCGTGAAAAACAGCTTCTCCCGCTTCGCTCGGATTATAAGGAATGGAAATCGACAGAACTTGCCCTCTATACAGACTGGCCGGATGAAGTCCCTGATGAAATCTGGAGCCTTCAAGACGGGACCACGCTGCGCCTTGTCAGAATGCGTGACCCACGCGGAGGCTTGTCATTATTGATGTCGGATATCACCAATACCGTAACCCTGCAGGGACAGTTCAACACATTGATCAATGTGCAGACGGCAACTCTGGATAAGCTTTCCGAAGGCATTGCGGTTTTTGGCCCGGATGGACGGCTTAAAATTTCAAACAAAGCTTTTGCGCAGCTTTGGGACATTCCTGAAGAAGAGGTCAAAGAGGGTGTTAGCTTTAATGCATTAATTGATCGCTGTTTGCCTTATTATCACGACAAGGCATTCTGGCAGGATATCAAAGCCCGCACCACGGACCCTAACCCGGAAGTGCGCCTGCATGTGGACGGAGAGATCAAACGCTCTGATGATAAAATCCTGACTTGGCTGTCCCGGCCGCTGCCGGACGGGGCGACTCTGATTGCCTGGGATGACGTGACAGCGTCGCGCCAAGCTGAGGCCGCGCTGATGGAACGTGCCGAGGCACTTGAAGCCGCGGACCGTTTGAAATCCGAATTTGTGGGCCATGTGAGCTATCAGCTAAGAACGCCGCTCACGACAATTTCCGGATATGCTGACTTCTTGCAGAATAATCTGGCTGGCGAGCTGAGCGATAAACAAAGTGAATATGTTTTCGCGATCCAGACAGCTTCGGAAGATTTGAAGAAAACCATTGATAACATTCTTGATATTGCCGCCATCGAGGCCAATGTGCTCGACTTGGAGCTTGGTGATGTGAATATGTTTGAGCTGCTGGATCAGGCGCTTGATTATGTGGCGACCAATGCTGAGGACACACGCAAAAACCTGCAGCTTGATTGCCCCGAAGATGTGGGTGTTATCCGTGCTGATGAGCGCCGTTTGAAACAAGTGGTCTATAATCTTTTGTCCAATGCCTTGCGTTTTACAAAACCGGGCGGCCAGATTGTTCTGGGCGCACGCAGCGCCAAAGGCGGCGGCGTTACGCTCTGGGTCAAAGATGACGGCGTGGGTATTCCGTCTGATCGCCAACCTCAAGTCTTTGAAAGTTTTAAATCAAGCCGCGGTGGTGCCGGGCTTGGCCTCGCACTCGTGCAGCGCTTTGTTGAACAGCATGGTGGCTGGGTGGAACTGGAATCCGAAGAAGGTCAGGGCACTCATGTCACGGTCTATCTGCCCAAAGAAGCCGCCACACAAAATGCTTTGCCGGAATTTGACTTTAAAGTCGCGGAATAAAGTTTGATTACTGAGCTTCCGGTGTTGTCACCGTAATGCCGTCCAAATCGTCGCTCATTTGGATTTGACAGGAAAGACGGGAATTGTCCTGAACATCTTCTGCGAAGTCGAGCATGCTGTCTTCCATGTCGTCTTTGTCTTTCAGCTTACCCATCCAGGCTTCATCCACATAGACATGGCAGGTTGCGCAGGCGCAGGCGCCGCCGCAATCGGCGTCAATGCCCGGTATCATGTTTTGGACGGCAGCTTCCATCACAGTTGAACCTTTTTTGGCCTCAACTTCACGGCGGGTACCTTCGTGATCAACAAAAATGACTTTAGGCATAAAAACTCCAGCTAAATTCTGCTTCTTACCTAAGTCATTGCTTTCAAAATTCAACCCTTTATGAAAATCCTAATGCAGAAGAATCGTCGCATAAAAAATGAAGCAGATATGCTGGCCTTCGGAAGGAAGCTCGCAAATATTCTGAGCGTTGGGGATGTAATTGCCCTGACCGGGGATTTGGGTGCGGGGAAAACGACCTTGTCACGGGGTGTCATCTTGGCTTTGTGCGGGGAAACAGACGTGCCATCGCCCACTTATACTTTAGTGCAGACTTATGACGCGCCAGCATTTGAAATCTGGCATTGTGACCTTTACCGTTTGGAACGCCCGGCTGATATTTACGAACTGGGATTGCTCGACGCCATGGAAGAGGCGCTTTGCCTGATAGAATGGCCGGAACGCATGGGTGGTCTTTTGCCGGAGCACGCTTTGACACTCACCATAGGGTTTGAAGGTGAGGGACGGCAGGTTTCATTTTCGGGCTCACAGGACTGGATGAAAAGGCTTGAACATGTCTGATCGGGCTTTGGAAATATCTGAATTTATATCGGCTGCCGGATGGGCAGATGCACAGCGCGCAGCTTTTCCCGGCGATGCGTCCACTCGCAGTTATGAGCGGCTTACACTTGGCGGGAAAAAAGCCGTATTAATGAATGCTCCAAAAGGCGCTGAAGCGCCCTCTGAACCCGAAGGAGCAACGCCGGAGCTTAGAGCCAAGCTCGGCTATAACGCGCTGGCCCGTCTTGCCGGTCCCAATCCGGAAGCCTTTGCCGCCATTGCCAGCGAGCTTAAAATGCGCGGCTTCTCTGCCCCGGTTATTATTGCGTCTGATCTGGATAAAGGATTGATGCTGCTTGAAGATTTTGGCGAAGACCTTTTTGCGCGCGTGATCGAAAAAGACCCGGGGCTTGAGCCGCGGCTCTATCAGGCCGCTATTGACACATTGGCGGCTATTTACCGTTCAAGTTTTCCCGCAAAAATGCATGGGGGTGCCAAGGTCTGGCGGGTCAGGGATTATGATAAACATGCCCTACAGGCAGAAGCTGATCTTTTTCTGGATTGGTTTGCGGCAGATTTTGGTCATGATATCAGCGCGCCGGAACGTAGTGTCTGGAATGACATCTGGGCAGAGCTTTGGCCCTTACTGGAGAAACATCCAAAAGGTTTAGCGCTACGGGATTTTCATGCCGAAAACTTGTTTTGGCTGCCGCGCCGTCAGTCCGTTGCCCGGGTTGGATTGATTGACTTTCAGGACGGCCTGTTCGCCCACCCGGCTTATGATCTTGTCTCGCTGCTTGAAGATGCCCGTCGTGATGTCGCTTTGGAATTACATGATCCGCTTATCAAGCGGTTTTGTGAAAAATCAGGGCTGACTTATGACGACGATTTTAAGGCGGCCTATGCAGTAATGGGCGCGCAGCGTAACGCTAAAATTCTGGGTATATTTGTGCGCCTCGCCAAGCGCGACGGCAAGCCGCATTATCGGGATTTGATTCCAAGGGTGGCCGCGCATTTTGTGCGGGATCTGTCTCATCCGGCCCTAGCGCACCTCAAATCATGGCTTGAACAAAATGTGCCCGAAACATTTAATCGCTATCCTCAAATTAGTACGGCTATGGTTATGGCCGCCGGGCACGGTACAAGGATGCGCCCTCTGACCAATGATCGCTCAAAAGCGATGGTTGAGGTTGGTGGTCGTCCTCTGATTGATCACATGCTGACACGGCTGGGGGATGCGGGCGTTACAAAAGCTGTCGTGAATGTGCATGCTCATGCTGATCATTTGGAAACTCATTTAAGCAACCGTGAAATGTCACCGGAAATAATCATTTCCGATGAGAGAGAGGCTCTTTTGGAAACGGGCGGAGGTCTGGTCAAAGCCTTACCATTATTGGGCGCTGATCCCATATTTGTGTGTAACATTGATGCGATTTGGCTTGAAAACACATCTGTGTTGGAAACCATGATGAAGGTCTGGGATCCTGCTAAAATGGATGATCTTTTATTGCTGGCTCCGATCGAAAATACATTGGGCTATTACGGGGCAGGGGATTTCATCTTGGATGAAAATGGCAAAATACACCGCCGTCAGGGCGACAGCGCGCCTTACGTTTATGCAGGCGTTCAAATTGCGCGGCTTGAACCTGCCAAAGCGTTTAAAGTTGAACCATTTTCCCGTAATAAAATGTGGGATGTGTCCTTATCCAGAGGCAGGGCTTTTGGAGTGGTTTTAGATGGATTTTGGATGCATGTAGGTGACCCGGTTGCACGGGATGAGGCCGAAGAGAAACTCCGAGGTCATGACGCGTAATATCGCCACCATACCCGCCGGAGCAAACTTTCTCGAAATTCTGGCGCGGGAGCTGGAAAACCGCTTTGGGGATCGTCTTAATGACGCGCTGATTTTATTGCCAACACGGCGGGCTGTTCGTGAGCTATCCGATATATTTATTGGTGAAAACGGGGCGCGTATTTTGCCGCGTATGCGTCCATTGGCTGACATTGACCCGGATGAGCCGCCTTTTGAACCCGGTTATTTGACAGGGCTGGTAAAGCCGCCCATGCCGGGCGCGCAGCGGCGATTTTTACTCGCGCAATTGGTCGGCCAAAAACACAAAGCCAAAGGTGATCCGCTAGATCCTGCCGCCATGCTGTCACTGGCAGATCCGCTGATTTCTATTCTGGATGATGCAGCCATGGAAGAAGTCGGTCTTGCTAATATGTCTGCGCTTGAGGAGATAAAGAAAATGGCGGCGCAGCATTTTCAGGACGCGGCGCGCTTTTATGAAATCCTGCAACTTCACTGGCCTGAACATATTCGAGGTCAAAATGTTATGGAGCCTATGACCCGCCGCGTGGCGTTGTTAAACGCTTTGTGCAATCTCTGGGAAGAAAAAGCGCCGGATCATCCGGTTATCATTGCCGGTTCAACAGGTACTCTTCCGGCTACAGCTCGTCTTATGGCCTGCGTAAGCCAGATGAATGATGGTATAATTGTATTGCCTGGGCTTGATAAAAACATGCCCGATGAGGCTTGGAATGCCGTTAGGCTCAAGGATGGCAAAGATAGAAATGGACGGACAATTCCAGCGGCCTCAGAGCACCCGCAATATGCTTTGAAGAGACTGATCAGTCTGCTTGGGGGCGACCGTGAAAATATACCTACATTAGGTGACGAGAAACTTGGCGAGAACCCCCGTCAGGCACTTATCTCAGAAGCGCTTGTACCGGCCGATTCTACGGCGGGCTGGCCGGAACGTATCGCTCAGCTCACCGAAGGGTCTAAGCGGAAAAACTTCTTTCATGAGGCTCTAAATGGTCTTTCCATTATCGAGGCTAGAACGGATGATGAAGAGGCACTCTCGATTGCACTTATCATGCGCGAAACGGTTCATATGGGTGATGAAACGGCGGCGCTGATCACGCCGGATCCATCACTTGCGCGGCGCGTGAAAGCCCGTCTGCGCCGCTGGAATATTGATGTTGATTACTCGCAAGGGGAACCCTTGGAGGAAACATCACTTGGTGCTTTCTTAGCGGCTGTTCTTGAGCTTGCCAAAAATCCCAAAGGCACGTTGGAAATGGCAAATTTGTTCAAGCATCCCATGACTGCCTGCGGTGAAGTAGCGGGATCTGTACGCGATCATTGGATGCGGCTTGAGCATAAAAAATTTCGCCGGGATTTAGACCATATTGCCAAAGGGCATAAGGATAAGAGACTTGCAGAATGGATGCGGTTTTTAACACCTCTGAAAAGCGAAGAGTCTCTTGAGGCGCCGGAATGGGCTCGGCGGCTGACCGTCGTTTCGGAACAGATTTCAGGGAGCGATGATATATCGGGCGCGGCGCGGCTTTGGCGTGAGGATGCAGGCGAAAAAGCGGCAAGCCTTATCGAAGAGCTTATGGCTTACGGGGAAAGCCTTGGTATGATGACCTTACCGGAATTTGCCCGCCTGTTTGGGACGCTTATGCGAGGTAAAGTCGTGCGTCCGCGCTTTGGTATGCACCCACGGCTTCAAATTCTAGGCCCGCTTGAAGCGCGTATGATTACGGCAAACACGATTATTCTTGGCGGGCTTAATGAAGGGGTCTGGCCTGCACGACCTGCGCACAGACCCTTTTTATCAAGGGGAATGCGTAAAGAACTGGGTCTATCATTGCCGGAGCGCCGATTTGGATTGGCTGCCCATGACTTTCAACAGCTTGCCTCAAATCCGCGCGTTATTTTAACGCGCGCTCAGCGAAGTGAAGATGGACCAAGAGTGGCTTCGCGCTGGGTCTGGCGATTGCAAACGCTGGTAAAGGGCGCGCTTGGAGAAGAAGCTAAGGCCGTGCTTGCGCCTGAGAAACCCTATCTGCAATGGGCTCGAAATCTTGATTATGTTTCGCCGGATGAAGTTGTAACGGCGTCACCTCCTGCGCCGCGCCCGGATACTGACAAACGATGGCCAGGAAAACGCGGGCGCAAGTTATCAGTGACCCGTATCAAGGTCTGGGTGCGCGATCCCTATGCAATTTATGGCCAATATGTTTTGGGGCTGAGTACCATTGGCGATCTGGGTTATGTGGCCGGACCGCGAGAATATGGGAATGCGCTGCATAAGGGG
>JAHDGM010000016.1 GCA_020627655.1 Hellea sp. | reverse complement strand
ATCAATCGCCGTGAACCTGGCATAGGCGCCTTTGGGCATGCCGGGTATTGAATCACGGCCTCACAGTGATTTCCCAGGGGGGGCGGGACAAATCAAGAGGGCGGGCAAAAATACGAGCTGCCAGGATGCAGAGCTGTCGCCAATCACCAGGTTTTGGCAAAGCAACGTGGCGAACATGGTATTCCAAATCAAAATCAATATCCTGAACCCAGTAAGGATAGTCGATTCCGAAGGGAACTTTGACCATTTTCTGACGAAGTGTTTTTGAAAGCTGTAAACGATCCTCGATGAATGAAAGAATATCTTTGAAACGTACAAACTCGCCTGGGGCCGTAGCGGGATCATATATCAATAAAGACCCGATGTGGACGGGGCTTGAGGGCTGTTCAAGTGCGACGAACGCCGCGTCAAGGCCTTGCATTTGTTCCATGATCTTCTCCTATGCTCAAAATTGCATATCATAATAATATTAGAAAGGGCACCCTATTGTATATTCTGTGACTCATACGCTGGGTTTGTTCAGGTCTAAACTGCGACGGAAATCATCACTAGGGGGCAGTCACCGCTGTTAATGTTTTCAGTTTTTCTGGCGCTGGCTTTCACCGGTAACAGATATGCGCCCCGCTTTTTGTCGGGAAATAAAGATGTGAGCCACTCGGTTTCACCGATTTTGACTTTAACGCGGACCGAGCCAAAACTTGTTTTACGGTGCCGGGTAAATGATTTTATGTCAGCCGAAATATCTTCAGGCAGGGTGATGAAGTGCCAGGAACCTTTGCCCTTCCACTCCCAAATTTGTCCCGTGAATGTAAAATCCAAATCAATCATTGATCCGTATATATCCCATAAATGTGATTTGTCTGTGAGTGAGTATCTGATTATGGAAGCTGTATGAAAAAATTTATAGCTCTAACGACTTTGATCTTAATGACAGCCTGTGCTGATGCGCAAACGCCCAGCCCATCCATGGATGATGTTTCTATTAAACAGAATGGGCCAACGGATACGGCGATCTTTGCCGGGGGTTGTTTTTGGTGCATTGAATCTGATTTTGAAAAATTACCCGGCGTGATTGAAGCTGTGTCTGGCTATACGGGCGGCAGAACAGATAATCCCAGTTACAAATCTGTGAGCTATAATAATACGGGGCATTATGAAGCCATTGAGGTTACCTATGACCCAAGTAAAGTTTCATATGATGAGCTGCTGGAATATTTCTGGGTGCATATTGATCCAACGGATCCAAATGGTCAGTTTTGCGATAAGGGCGAGAGTTACCGCACAGCTATTTTTGTGCGCCCGGATCAGATTGAACAGGCCAGAGCCTCTAAACAAAATATTATAGCGACCAAGCCATTTAAAGCAGATATCGTAACGCCTGTATTGCCTGCAGCTAAGTTTTATGTCGCTGAAACTTATCATCAGGATTACTATAAAAAGAATCCTGCGCATTATAATCGGTACCGCAAAGGGTGTCAGCGTGATCGAACTGTGCAAAGGCTTTGGGGAAAGCGATAGGCAGGTTGCTTTAGGACCTAAAATCCTGCATGTGAAATGACAGGCGTTCTGGATTGTAATCGAAAGCTTGGCTGATAGGGCAGGCCAGTCTTGCTGCACAGCCCGTTTGCAGGCAATGATTATGAGGCTTTTCCAAATCTGTCTTGCAGGCTGTTACGTTATACACACCATCACTAAAGGCTTCTACAGGACAGGCGTTAAGACAGGGTTTTTCATTACAGCTATCGCATGGGTTTTCAGCAGGACTTATGGCCTCCATTTCTTCAGTGAAACCTATGGCGCCTCTATAGGATATCAATAGTCCAGCACTGCTATGAACCAGCAGCCCGATAGGCGAGGTGAAAGCCTGACCGCTGGCCTTGGCCCAATCTTGAAATGGATGAAAAGGCGGTCCGTCAAATGGAAAAAAAGCTGTCCCACCCATTTGCTTGCTACATTGAGTTATGACTCGTCTCGACCAGCGATCCATGGGGTGGGGCTTTCCATCCTGAAATTCAGATGAGGCTGTAAAAACATCCCAGAATTCAGGATCATAAGGACTTAAAAGAACAAGTGAATTAATCCCTTCAGGCAGTTTGATGTGTGCCTGCGTAAGGATGCCTGTTATGATAAGGCCACGAGGCTCGGTCATGTTATTGGGATTATGTACCGCATTGCTTGGAAATAGCGCTTAGCATATCCACAATACGCTCTTCGGCGATCTCATCGCTCATGGGTTTTTTGACGGTGGTTTTTTTCCACTTCATTTGCCAGATTTTTGCCTCTTCATCCCATAAAGTGTTGAGCGGTATATCGTCCTTGTCTGCTCTTATGACCAAGCGGATGAGGCGGTCATCTGTTGAGCCAAGCGATTTTGAAGTGGCATGGGCTTTGTTATCCGCTGCAGCGTAAGCCGGAATATCACCTGTGCCAAAGTTTAGGGTGAGTTTGCAAATCCGGCCTTCACTATCACTGAAATTTGTGCGTCGAAACATACGGTCTTTTAGACCTTCAGGTTTTGTTTCAGCCATATTATTGAGAACAGTAAATGCATCTTCAGACAGTTTGTTGAGAGCCTTCTGATTACCGCTTGGGATAAGCAGTCGATTAATAACGCTGCTGGCACTGTCTTTGACAGCACCGGCGCCGTCGCCAACGGCTTCCGCTACACTGCCAGCAGCATCGCCGACCATTGCAGCCGGTTTGTAGAAAATTTTATATCCGGCCCATAAAACAGCCAAGATAGTGAGGCAGACAATGGAAATTCCGATCCATTTAATGGCGCTAAAGGCACCTTGAGCATTTTCAAGTGTGCCGCCAGCCTTATCCGCCATATCTGCAGCTTTATCCAAACTGGATGTTATCGGATTCTTTTTTGTCGGAGCCGATTCATGAGCTTCAGTTGGATCTGTTTCGTCGTTCATATCATCCCCAAGATATGTTTAATCTGCATTAGTTTTACAGCGTTCAGGTATATCCGCAAGAATTTTACGAAGTGTGTTTTGCGCTGTTTCGTCATTGAGAGGTTTTCCAAATGTGAGCCGCCGCCAGCGCATTTTCCAATTTTTATCTGTGTGGTCCCAATAAGCTCTAAGATCAACAGCGCGTCCCTTGGTAAGAATATGAGTCCGGATTATGCGGCCTTCTTTGGACCCAACGGCTTTAGCCGTTGCATAGGATTTGTTATTGGCTGCGGCATAAACAGGGACCAGATTTTGACCGAAATTGATGTTCAGGCGGCAAACCCGCTTATTGCTGCCGCGCAGGCTCTGAGCCCACATTAGGCGCTCATTGGCTGTAGCCTGTTCTTGAACCGGATATTGCTCCAGCGCCGTAAAGGCCTCTTCAGCGAGCTGGCCAAAGGATCGTTCTTTTTTAATATCAATAGCCAGACGATCTGTGACTGTTTCGACGGCTGCGTTTACCCCTCTAACGGGGGCAGTCGTAATTCTGTAAGCTTTATATAAGATGGCCGTGAACATGAGCATGGTCAGGCATATGGCAATCCACTTAACTGTCGGAGCCCAAGAAACTCGCTTGGCAGGCTTCACTTTTTGAGGCTCAGGGCTCTGGTGGTCATCGCTTTGCATAAGCCTAGTTTAATAGGAAACCCTTACCAAATACAAACCCTCTGGCGGTGCTACAGGTCCGCACATAGTCCGGTCGCAGGCCTCAAGAGCAAGTTTCAAATCCGCTTTGCTCCATCGTCCGCGCCCGACCTCATTTAAGGAACCCGTAATAGAGCGGACTTGTTTATGTAGAAAGCTTTGTGCTTGTACCCGGATGTGGACCTCTTCTGCGACTTGGCTCACTGAGATCGCATTCAGTGTTTTAACCGGCGATTTTGATTGGCACTGCGTGTCGCGAAACGTCGTGAAATCATGTTTTCCGACCAAGACCTGCGCTGCGCTATGCATGGTGTCGGCATCGATTTTGTAAGGCACGCGCCAAACCCGTCCGCGATCCAGAGTTAGTTTAGGTCTGCGCGGGAGTATGCGATAAAGATAATCGCGCTGAACCGCGTCAAAGCGGGCATGAAAATCATCGCTGACTTTTTCCGCGTTCAATATGGTCACAGGATGCTCGCCAAGATGATAGTTGAGCGCGTCTCGGACTTTGTCATCTCGTAGATCTTTAACGAAATCCACATGAGCAACTTGTGCAAGTGCATGAACACCTGCATCGGTTCGGCCTGATCCATAAACCAGTGCAGCTTCGCCGTTTAGTTTTTCTACAGCTTCTTCAACCGCGCCCTGAACACTGGGCGCATGGTCTTGCCATTGCCATCCGCTATATGGCCCGCCGTCATATTCTATGGTGAGCTTGTAGCGCGGCATATCAATTAAGCATCGTGCCTTTAGGAATAGGGCGGCCCTGTATATAGGCTTCAGCTTTCATCTTGGGTTTCCCGGCAGGTTGTAATTCTGTGATACGTAAAGCCTTCTCACCGCATGCGATTAACAGACTGTCATCCAGGGCTTGGCCGGGTTTTCCGCTGCTCTCCTCAATACTGGCTTTATGGATCTTAAGGCGTTTATTATCCAGTTCGCACCAAGCGCCTGGAAATGGATTTAGACCGCGAATATGACAATCCAGCTCATGGGCTGAACGGGTCCAATCAATGCGGGCTTCGCTCTTATCAATTTTGTGGGCATAAACCGGTTCGCCTTCTTGCGGGGTAGGGACAAGTCCGCCGCGTGACAGCGCTGCGAGAGTTCTGGGCCACATTCCGGCGCCTATGCCCGCGAGGCGTCCGAATAATATACCGGCAGTATCGTCAGGCCGGATATCCACGATTTCGGACAACAGAATATCGCCTGTATCAAGCCCTTTGGCCATTTGCATGATCTGGCACGCAGTTTGTGTGTCACCGGCCATGATCGCCCGCTGAACCGGGGCCGCGCCGCGCCATCTCGGCAATAGGGAAGCATGAAGATTCAAACACCCATATTGAGGGGCGTTAAGCGCGCGTTGTGGGAGGATCTGACCATATGCAACCACACATGCCACATCGGCCTCTAAATTCTCCAGAACATCAATGACGGATGATTTACGAAACTTTTCGGGTGTATGAACATCGAGCCCCATAATTTCGGCAAATTGATGAACAGGGCTTTTGCTCAGCTTTTGCCCGCGCCCGGCTTTGCGTGGCGGCTGTGTGTAAACTCGCACAACCTCGTAACCACTGGATAAAATTTCAGACAGACTTGGCACCGCAAATTCCGGTGTTCCCATGAAGACAACCCGTAGGGTCATGGGCCTATCCTGTCGCTTTCAGCTTTTCGGCCTTTTGAACTTTTTTGATAGCGCGTTCTCGTTTCAGGCGCGAAAGATGATCAATAAAGACGATACCTTTAAGATGGTCCATTTCGTGCTGAATGCAGACGGCATAAAGTCCTTCAGCCCATTCCGTTACCTTTTCGCCGTTATAGTCCAGATAGGTCAGCTTACAGCGCTTTGGCCTGTCAACAGTGTCAAACACGTCTGGAATAGACAGGCAGCCTTCATCATAGGGAATAAATTCTTCATCCAGCTCCAGAATCTCCGGATTAATAAAATATTTGGGTGCTGGTTCTTCGTCGTCTTTTGCCAGATCCATAACGATCACGTTAATGGGTACGCCGATCTGAACCGCGGCCAGGCCTATACCGGGCGCGGCGTACATGGTTTCCAACATGTCGTCCATCAATGCCCGAGTTTCATCAGTCACTGCCTCGACAGGTTTTGAAACCTGTTTGAGGATCGAATTTGGAACCGTCAATATTTCTCTAATTGCCATGGCGCTTAGTTAGGGATGACGCGGGGCCGGGTCAAGTCTCGGCAAGCTGATAGCGTTAAGTTGTACTGGTCAGCCAGCCGGCAAGATTTCCGGTCATGTGATCCACCCAGTCTGCGCCGCTACCAGGTCCAGCGGGCCTGGCATGTTCTGGTTCATGACTCCAATCTGCGTCGCTGGTCACAAGGACTGTGGACATGCCCATATATTTTGGTACTTCAAGATTACGGACGCTGTCTTCGAACATGATCGCCGCCTTGGGATCAATATCAAAAACGTCGCAAAACTTTATATAAGGTGAGCGTTTAGGCTTGGGGACATAATCGACATCTTCGATCCCGAATACGCCGTCAAATAGATCATAGACACCCAGGTGCTCACCGACATTTTTGGCATGAGCTTGAGACCCATTGGTAAATATATATTTCTTGCCGGGCAGGGCCGCAATTGCGCTGGGGAGATGCGGGCAGGGCGTAAGCGGACTCAAATCCACATCATGGACAAACTCCAGAAACGGCGCAGGATCCATGCCGTGCACAGCCATCAAACCCGATAGTGATGTGCCATATTCCGCAAGATAATCTTTTTGAACTTTGCGGGCATCGGGTGGATCGAGCTTCAGGTAATCACTTATAAAAGTGGTCATTTTCTTGTCGATTTGTTTGAAAAATTCTGCGTCGCCAGAATAAAGTGTATTATCCAAATCGAATACCCAGTGACGGATATGGGCATGATCAGGCATGATTATTTCCTTAGGCCGCTGGGACTTGGTTCAGCAAAATCGGCGTCTGTGAGATCAATGGTAATGCCGTCTTTATCAATGGGTAGGTTTCGAAAATTGGCGGCACGGTAACCTTGATCTGAACAGCTATCACGGCCCATGACAGAAAAGCGGGATTCCGCAACACAAAACTGGCTGGGTTTGGCGGCTTGCGAACGCAGTTTCCGGTCAGGACCTTGAGCGCCCGTTTCTTCGATAATGCCGTCTTGTATAGCGTAATAAGCCAGATCGGATGAGATCAGGGACTCTGTAAAAACCTGGCCGCATTTTTCAGGTTCAATAGACCACCAGCCTCTAGATTCCCAGTTTCCTTTTCTCCGGCGTCCAATCGCAGTCCAGATATTAGCTGACGATTTATTACAGACCGTCAGCCCAACAGTTTTGGATTTCTCCAGAGCAGCGGCTTCAAGGGCTGCCAGCTCATCTTCTCCGGTCATAGAAGCCGTCAGGCCTTGATCCTTAATGAACTTTGCCAGTGTTTTAGAAGTTCTACGGCCTTCAACGCCGTCAATGCGCGTGATGGGATAACCATTATCCTTCAAGAGGCGCTGAATTCCCGCGGTTCGGGCTTTACTGCCAAAATCTTCAATCTCCATAAAGGTTGTCACAGCTTCGGCAGGGTCGACGGCAATGTAATTCCGGCTTGTCAGATTTTGCAAAGCACACCCGATTGCGCTGTCAGCTATAAAGTCTTTATCACTGGCGCAGAGCTGAACCTCGCCCTTCCATTCCCGAATGCCTCCACGGTGAACAGGTGAGCTTTCAGCGTAAACAAAGCGCGGCGTATCAGGGGGTGCGTCTACTGAGAGGCAGCTGCCGGCATGAAGATTATCCCATCCGCGCGGCTGTACATTGCCTTCAACGCTGGTTGCAGTTGCGATTCGCAGAGCAAATGACGTTTCATTGCAGATTTGCCATGCGGGTTCTGCAGCCTGCTCTGCCGGGGTGACCTTAGGGTCGGGTTTTGGTTCGGCTGCATTATCATCCTGTGCCCATAATACCGGGGTCAAAGTCAACACAGCCACGATAGGCAAAGCTGTCTGTGGTAAATGTTTTGGGATCATCGAATGAGAGTTCCTGCGCCTTTATCCGTAAACAATTCTACCAATAATCCATGGGCACGCCGTCCATCCAAAATGACAACGGCGTCTACGCCGCTTTCAACAGCTTTTATGGCGGTTTCCAATTTTGGAATCATGCCGCCTTGGGCTGTACCATTTTCGATCAAGCTACGGGCATCATCCCCGGAGAGATTGGTCAGCAGGGTTTTATCAGAATCCATGACGCCTTCAACATCTGTTAGCAGCATGAGACGCGCCGCTGATAATGCGCCTGCCAGCACGCCAGCCGCTGTATCTGCGTTGACATTGTGGGTAGCACCGTCTTCGCTTGTACTGATGGGAGAAATCACGGGAATAAATCCATTAGAGGCCAGCATATTCAGGACCGTTATATCTGTTTTGACGGGCTCGCCTGCAAAGCCGAGATCTTCGCGCAGTTTTTTAGTCGTGATCAGATTAGCGTCTTTGCCGGATAAGCCGACGGCCTGTCCACCTGCGGCGTTAATGGCCTGCACAAGATCTTTATTTATGCCGCCGGATAAAACCATTTCAGCAATTTCGACCGTTTCAATGTCTGAAACTCTAAGGCCGTCAACAAATTCAGATTTGATATTCAGGCGTTCAAGCATTTGGCCAATTTGGGGACCTCCACCATGGACGATGACTGGACGAAGCCCAAATTGTCTTAACAGCACCACATCATGAGCAAATTGCTGGGTAAGCTCAGGACGTCCCATGGCGTGGCCGCCAAATTTAATGACAATGGTCTTATCTGAATAGAGCTGAATAAATGGCAGAGCCTCAGAGAGACCTTTTGCGCTATCCCATTGCGATTCGTTTTTCCGGCGACGTTGCATAAGTGCTCTTATACGCGATGATCGCGTAACGCCAAGGTCGCAATTTCAGCGCGTAGCAGGTCCAGGCCGTTTTTTTTAACTGAACTTGTCGAAATTAAGCCCGGAAATGCGGCGGGGCGATTGGCGATAGATTTAAGCGTTTTCTCTGTAACTTTGTCAAGTTCGCCTTTTTTGAGTTTATCAACTTTGGTCAGAATGATTTGATAAATCACAGCTGTTTCGTCGAGCATGTTCATAATATCAATGTCGCCGGGTTTAAGGCCGTGCCTGCTATCGATAAGTAAGAAGACACGTCTGAGGCCAGCGCGACCGGCGAGAAACTGCCGGGTGAGCTTAGTCCATTTGGCAATATCAGTTTTAGAGGCGCGCGCATAACCATAGCCGGGCAGATCCACAAGCCTGATGCGATCATCAACATTAAAGTAATTGAGCTCGCGCGTACGCCCCGGCGTGTTTGAGGCGCGGGCTAGCCCCTTTTGCCCGGTGAGAGCATTAATGAGGCTGGATTTTCCGACATTCGACCGGCCAGCGAAACAGACTTCGGGACGATCAGGCGAGGGAAGTTTGTCAAAACTGACCACGCTCAGCATAAACTGTACGTCCCGGGCAAATAAAATGCGTCCGGCTTCTAAAAGTTCCTTATCGTGAGTGTCCTGCAATTAGTCCGCCTTCACGTCGTCCTTACCGCGCAGCTTACGGAAAAACTTATCAAACTTGGTATCGACGTTATATTTTCGCGTAATGTAATATTGCTGTGCGAAAGACAGGACATTTGACCAGATCCAGTAAACCAGCAGACCTGCTGCAAATGGTGCCAGAACGAACATGAATATCCAGGGCATCCATTTAAATATTTTCATCTGCATGGCCATAATGTCTTCGGTGTTGCCTCCGCCGCCAGATGCGGGGGTCTGCATGGATGAAAGCGAAAATGTCATAGACATGGAAATTCCGTAAAGGATGGCCAGCGGCCCAATAGCCAAGAAGGCCAGAACGCCGTTTGGAATGCCATCCCAAGGAAAGGCTCCAAAGCCATTTAATATGGACAGCGGATCGCGAGCAGATAGATCCCTGATCCAGCCAAAGAACGGGGCGTGACGCAGTTCAACATTGATAAACACAGTTTTATAAAGGGCGAAGAAGACAAAGATCGTTGGGATGATCGGCAGGCAGCCTGCCATGGGATTAACGCCCTCTTTGCGGTACAGGGCCATAATCTCCTGTTGCTGTTTCATGCGGTCATCTTTGTACAGCTCTTGAATTTTCTTTTGTTTCGGCGCAACTTTTTTCATTTTGGCTTGGCTGGCATATTGCTTGTTGAACATAGGAAATAGCAATAGTTTTATAATTGTTGTCAGGGCCAGAATGGCGAGCCCGTAATTGCCAAAGAGCTTGCCGAAATAAGAGAGAACCGTGTTCATGGGGCGGGTCAGCAGGCGCAAACGCCCCCAGTCAATAGCCCGCTCCATTTGCGCAATCCCCAAGTCTTTTTCGTAACGGCGCAAGGTTGCCCGATCTTTAGCGCCTGCGAAAATATAACCTGTTGATGAGATAGTCGCGCCTGACGTCAAAGTGACAGGGGCCTGTGTATATCCGGCTTCAAAGACCTGTGCGTCATTGATTTCGCGGTACTGGAAATCTGCCGTGATATTTTTGCCTTGCGGGGCAATAGCTGCAGAGAGCCAATATTTATCCGTCATGCCAGTCCACCCTGCATCACCTGTGGCGGTTAGGCGGCGTTCTTTGGGCATTTTTTTGTAGCTGAGTTGTTCCTGTTTATCATCCACAATGGCAATGGCACCCTGATGAAGAATAAAGCTGACGTCTCTGGCATCGTCATCACTTTTTGGGATGCCGTGTTGGCGCGTCATACCTTTGCGTGTCAGAGTTATTTCACCGCCGGATGTATTGGTGACTTTGTCATCCAGAGTAATGAGATATCTGTCATCAGCGCTGATGGTGCGTTCAACAATGAAACCGCTGCCTTCATGGCGCAGGACAACCGGACTATCGACGGTTAACTTATCACCGGAAACGACTGACCACTGTGTGTTAGCACCCGTACCTGAATCCAGTGGTACCCAGTTATCAAAGACATAGGCAGCTTGATCGGCTCCTTCAGGTGTCAGTAAGACTACGTCTGGGCTATTTTCGGCTAGTGTCTGCTTGTAATTTTTTAGTGAAATGTCATCAAATCGTGACCCTTCAACCAGAAAAGAGCCTGACAGTGACGGTGTGTCGATTGGAATACGTTGCCCCTTATTAATCACCGTATCACGGTCTTCCAGAACGATGGGTTCAACAGCCGTTGTCTGTTGTTCAGCCTGCTGTTCATATTGCGCCTGTTGTTGCATCCGTTCGGCATTTTTTTTGCCAAATAAAGTCCAATATCCCAACATGATAATTGTTGAGAGCAGGATAAAGGTGACAAAATTCTTCTGGTCTTCCATTTATCGTATCTTTCGCATTTCGTATTGGGCGTTGCCCGGATTTCTGGCTAATGAGGTATTATGAGGGAGGTAATGGTTTCGAGAGCGTTATCAAGGCCTTTTTTACATCTTCTTGTAAGGCTTCAAACTTGCGCGTGGCTGTATTGTTCCGGGCAATGAACACATAGTCATGTCCAATAAGGCCTAATTCGGGAAGCTTTGACTGCGCGCAGGCCTTTAAGCGTCGTTTCGCGCGATTACGGATCACTGCATTGCCGACCTTCTTGGTGGCCGTGAACCCGACCCTTATCTGCTCGTCGTTTTCAGGGTTTTCGCGCATTTGAATGACAACGCCGCCAATGGCGCGATAACGACCATCTCTGACATACAAAAACTCGGACCGCTTTTTCAGCCGTCCGAGTTGTATTTTTTCAGTCATTACAACGCCCCGATTAAGGCGCAGTCTGTCCTCTAAGCGGACAGAACCTTACGGCCTTTGGCGCGGCGACGGGCTAACACCTGACGACCAGATTTTGTGGCCATGCGGGAGCGGAAACCGTGACGACGCTTACGAACAAGTTCTGATGGTTGAAATGTACGTTTCATTTTATACTCCTGAACGCTCAAAGAGCGCTTATAATCTCAAGCGGCGTCCATTAAGCGCCCATTTAGCGCAAGTCAAGTCTGTTAAGACTATAAATGGATTTCTTCTTGTTCTGGGATTTTGATGCTCTATGGTGCCGCGACTTAAACAATAAGAGGGTAATATGAAGCTCAGTTCCGACATTTCTGCAATTGTCACAGGCGGTGCATCCGGTCTTGGTGAAGCTACGGCGCGAGTCCTGGCTGCTAGAGGCGTACGGGTTGGTATTTTCGATATGAATACTGATCGCGGCCAAAAGGTTGCCGATGAAATCGGCGGTATATTTGCCAAAGTTGATGTTTCCAGCAGTCAGTCCGTGGATGAAGGGCTTGATTTTGTACGCGCGGCCAATGGCCAGGAGCGGATCATGATCAATTGCGCCGGTATTGGCGGCGGCATGAAGACCGCCAGCCGCAAACGTGACACAGGGGATATCCTGGCACATGATCCAGAATTTTATATTCGTATTATCAATATCAATTTGATTGGAACATTTCTATGCGCTTCTAAATCAGCGGCCGGTATGATGAGCCTTGAGCCAACGGAACCGGACGGAGAGCGCGGTGTTATTCTCAATACAGCATCCGTGGCTGCGCAAGATGGCCAAATCGGTCAAGTGGCATACGCATCGTCAAAAGGCGGAATACTGGCCATGGCTCTGCCAATGGCGCGGGACCTGGCCCGGGAAGGCATTCGCGTAAACACAATTCTGCCAGGCTTTTTTGAAACCCCTATTTATGAGCAGATGAAACCTGAAGTAAAAGAGAGTCTTAGAGCGCATGTACAGTTTCCGAACCGCTTTGGAGATCCAAAGGAATATGGTGAGCTTGCGGCTTTTATGTGTGAAAATGCGTATATTAACGGAGAGTATGTTCGAACGGATGCCGGTGCCCGTATGCCGCCTCGGTAGAATTATGTTTTGATTAATGGTTTTCTTAGCGGCGCATCATGCCGCCAAGAATTCCGCGCAGGATACGTCCACCGGTAACGCCTCCAAACTTTTTGCCGATTTCATAGGCCACTTGCCGGGCACCGGATTCCATGCCTTTTTGTACAGAGCTTTTAGGCCGCCGTCCGGAGGATGTGCGCCGCGTAGCTGTTTTCTTTTTGGAGCGCGCTTTTTCGACTTTGGCCTTCTCTTCCGCGGCTTCGGCTTCAGCGATCGCCTTTTGTCGTGCCGCCATTTTCTCTTTTAAAATTTCATAGGCGCTTCTGGAATCAATGGGTTTGTCATAAGTGTCTTTAACTGGGCTATCAGCTATAATGACTGAGCGCTCTTTGGAGGTTGCAGGGCCTAATCTGGATGAGGGTGGGCGAATGAGCGTTTGTCCAACCACTTGTGGGCGGCCTTTTTCGTCGAGTACAGAAACGAGCGCTTCGCCGACGCCCAGCTCTGTGATCACATCAACGGTCTTAAAAGCCGGATTGGGACGAAAAGCTTCTGCGCTGGCCCGGATGGCCTTTTGTTCTTTGGGCGTATAGCCGCGAAGGGCATGTTGAACGCGGTTTCCGATCTGACCCAGAACATCATCGGGGATGTCAGCAGGGTTTTGCGTCACAAACCAGATGGATACACCTTTAGAGCGGATAAGGCGGGCGACTTGGGTAATTTTTTCAACGAGCGCCTTGGGGGATTCGTCAAAAACCAAATGTGCTTCATCAAAGAAGAAGGCCATGACCGGTTTTTCAGGATTTCCCAGCTCCGGGAGTTCTTCAAATAGTTCACTCATGAGCCATAGCAGGAAAGTCGAGTAAAGCCTTGGCGTATTAATGAGTTTATCCGCCGCCAATATGTTTACGAAACCGCGGCCATCTTCGGTTTTGCGCATCAGATCTGATAATTTTAAAGCGGGTTCGCCAAAAAACTCATCCGCGCCCTCTCGTTCAAGGACAAGTAATTCACGGACAATAGCGCCTACGGATTGTGTGGTTATATTGCCATAATCCATTCTCAGCTCGTCGCGCTGCTCTGTAATATAGTGCAAAACCGCTTTCAGGTCTTTCAGGTCAACCATGGCCCAGTCATTGTCCTCAGCCACATCAAAAGCGATATTCATAATCCCTTCTTGCGTGTCAGTCAGATCCATAAGACGGGACAGTAGCATTGGGCCGAGTTCAGTGATTGTTGTTCTGACAGGATGGCCTTTTTCACCGTGCAGGTCCCAGAAAATCGTGGGCATAGCGCTGTAAGTGTAGTCCGGCAGGCCGATTTTGTCCGCGCGGCTGATAAGTTTATCATGCAGCTTGTGATCTTCTGTACCCGATTGGGAAATGCCGGAAAGGTCACCTTTCACATCCGCGGCAAAGACAGGAACTCCGGCTTTGGAAAAACCTTCTGACAGAATTTGCAGGGTGACGGTTTTACCTGTACCAGTCGCGCCGGCGATCAGACCATGGCGATTGGCCTTGTCCAGCAACAGCTCTTGCGTAACTTCGTCCGTATCTTTGCCAATAAAGATTGTGCTCATTATAATCCCCATATAGGTTCGCGCCTGTGATAAGTTCTGGTAAGTGATTTGGCAATATGTGGATCATACAGTGAGGGATGATGAAGACTGATAATACCATGCGGGCGAGCCTGTTATTTATTTGTTTTTTCCTGGCGATCTATGGGCTGTATGTCACCCGTGATTTGCTTGCGCCATTTGCTCTTGCCATATTTATCTGGTTGATCATTGATGGTTTTGCCCGGTGGATTGATAATCTATCGCCTAAACTTCCCTATTGGCTTGCTTTGACTTTAGCGCTTCTGACGGTGTTATTAGGAGTGACAGGTGTTGTCTTGGTGGTTGCGGATACGGTTGACAATATTGCCAAGGATATTCCGCGCTACTCTACACGTATTAATGATATTTTTGAATGGGTGGGGCGTATAACTCGTCAAGATTTGTCCTATGACGCCTTGGACGCCCAATTTGGTATAGCTGAGAAATTGCAAAAAGGTGCTCTAGGGTTTGCATCATCTGTGCAGGGGGTTTTATCTAACTTCACGGTTATTGCTGTTTATGTAGCTTTCCTTTTTGCTGCACAGGCCAGTTTCCCCAAGAAAATGGACGACCTCTTCCCGGATATCAATCGACGCGGACAAGCCGGTAAAGTTGCTGTTCGTATTCGGCATTCTATAGAGAAATATTTGGGCGTTCAAACTCTGATGAGTTTGATCCAAACTATATTGTCTTACATCGTTATGGTCAGCTTTGGTCTTGATAATGCACTGTTCTGGGCCATGGTGATTTTCATTCTAAACTACATACCCATTGTGGGCGGTGTTCTGGCCTTTGTAATGCCGGTGCTTTTCGCTTTTATACAGTTTGAGTCTATAGGTAAAATTGGCGGATTAGCCGGCGGGATATTCCTTGTTCAGGTCGTCATCAATAATACAGTTCAGCCCAAAATGATGGGCGATTCTATGAACATGTCTGCGCTTGTTGTGATCTTATCTTTGGCGATTTGGACAAAGTTATGGGGCGGCGTAGGGGCATTTCTATCAGCGCCGCTAACTGTCATAATTATGATCATCCTGGCGCAATTCCCGACAACCCGCTGGATTTCGGTTCTCTTATCAGCGGATGGGCACCCGGATATAGATGATTTGGAGAAAAAACAACGCGAAGCCAAACCCGGTATGTAACGCCAGCCTAACCTGATAAGCAGAAAAAAGCCCCGTCGCTGGGCTGGGATTGCGACGGGGCTATTTAATTCGCACGTGGGAAGTGCGTGGGGTGTGGGAATTAGAGAGGGCCGTCATGTGGTGCGGGGGGCTGGTTGGGATATCCAGCTGACGTCCTTCGCTAACAATACCTATATGACGTTAAGAAAAGGCCACAAAAAGACCCAATTGTGACCATTTTGTGGCAAATTACTAATCAAAGGTTAATCTGACCTGATGGTGAATGAGACTTGCCAGCCGCTTCTGCTTTGCTATCATTGTTATAATGAGCGCAAAAATTGTAAACCTGCCACCCCGTCTTACCGCGTCTAGCAACAGACCCGATAGTCAGGTCGCTTTTAATCGTCAGGAACTTGGGCAGATATTATCCGTCTATGGCCGAATGGTCAGTGCGGGGCACTGGAAAGATTACGCGCTGGACTTTCTGTCTGACCGGGCAATCTTTTCTATATATCGAAAAGCCAGTGAGCATGCTTTATACCGGATCGAGAAAAAACCCGCTTTACGGCTACGTCAGGGTGAGTTTTCAGTGATTGCGCCCGGCGGCCTGATCTTAAAACGCGGCCATGAACTGAATACGGTCCTTAAAGTTTTTGATCGTAAGAAATTCCAAATCAGATAACTATCCATAAAAAAAGCGCCCCAAAAGAGGCGCTTTCTTGTTTTATGTCGTTAAGTTTATTCGCTGCCAAACAGGCTCAACAGGATATTGAACATGTTCACAAAAGCCAGAAGTAAGCTTGCCGCGCCGAAGATTGGCAGGTTTTGCATCAAAGTGGCATTGCCCTGCGCGCCGTAATAAGTTTGCTTGAGCATCTGGGTTTCCCATGCCGTAATGAATGCAATCGCCGCTAGAGCGACAACATTGATAATAATATCAAGCGGTCCGGTTGGGCGAAGAGCCGGGAAGAAGGCTCCCAGAAGACTGATCGCTACATATCCCATAAATGCCGCTATCGCGTATTTAATATAGGTGGATAGGTTACGCTCAGTTGAATATCCAAACAGGCTAAGCGCTGCGAACATAGCGACAGTCATGAAAAAGATTTTAGCAATGACCATCCCTGGCGTGAAAAGCGATACGGCTGACATAAAGACGCCGAGGAATGCTGAGAATCCAAATAGGAAAGCCATCATACCGCCGCGGCTCATCGTATGAACTTTGCGGCCAATGGCGCCGAACAGCACTGGAATAGCTATGACAAAGCCAAGCAGCATGAATGGATTAAAGAGAATACCCATTAATTGCGGGCTGGATTTGATAAATTGGCCGCCATAAAACGCGACGCCAGCTGTGATAGCCATGGCAACAGCCATCCAGCGATAAGTGCCAACCATAAAATTCTTGAGACCGACATCAGTGGCGGTGCCCATGGTTTGCGGTGAACGATTGGTCATAAAAACTCCTTGCGGTTAAGAGACCCAAATGTCTATTACCCTGTAATATAGGGCATTTTTCTAAAATTACAAAATATTTCACGCAGAGGTTTCCATGGAATTAAGACCATTAGGCCGTACAGATGTCAAAGTTAGCTCAATCTGTCTGGGAACTATGACTTGGGGCGAGCAAAATACCGAAGCTGAGGCGCATGAACAGCTCGATTATGCGGTGGATCATGGCATCAATTTTATTGATACGGCCGAGATGTATCCGGTTCCCGGTGATCCGCGCACTCAAGGCCGCACTGAGGCATATATAGGCACCTGGATTAAGGCCCGCGGTCGGCGTGAAGATTTTATTTTGGCTTCCAAAATAACGGGCCGGTCCCAAATGGTTTGGTGCCGGGATGATAAAATAGAACCGCGGCATACACGCGCACAAATTGACGAAGCTGTGGAGAAGTCTCTTCGGCGGTTACAGACGGATTATATTGATCTTTACCAGCTCCATTGGCCGGATCGGGCGATACCGGGTTTCGGCTTTCATGCCTATCGGGATTATGATGCCGCTGATATGGAGCCACTTGAAGATATTCTGGAAAGCCTGAGCCGCCATGTGGAAAAGGGAAACATCCGGCATATCGGAGTATCCAATGAATACCCATGGGCCGTGATGAAGTTTCTGGCTATTGCTGAGACCCGAGGCTGGCCACGTATGGTTTCCAATCAATGTGTATATTCGCTTGTATCGCGGCGTCATGATTACGCCAGCGCCGAAATTGCCATGCGCGAACAGGTCGGCCTGCTGGCCTATTCACCTTTGGCGCAGGGCTATTTGACGGGAAAATATGATGACGGTGCTTTGCCGGAAAAATCTCGTAAGGCTTTATTTAATCAGTTTCTAGGCCGTTATGAGGGCCCTGGCGGTATAGAGGCAATAACGGATTGCAATAACACCGCTCGGGCTTTGGGCCTTACGCCAACACAATTTGCCCTCAAATTTGTGGAAAGCCGGGAATTTGTGACTTCTAATATCATTGGCGCGACGACTATGGAGCAGCTGAAAGAAAATATTGAAGCACATAATATTGTTTGGACGCAGGATATGGAAAAGCAGGCAACACGTATTCAGAAAGTTCACCGCTCACCTTGTCCATAGTGTCTATATTCACCATTTAAGCATTCATGGAAATTTATCGATTATTTGCCGCTATTCGCCCGCCCGATGATATTGTCCTGGATCTATCGCGGCTGCAAACCGGCGTGGATAGCGCAAAATGGTCGAGCCCGGAAAAGTTTCATATTACGCTTGGTTTTTTCGGAGATGTGACAGGAGAACAAGCTGAGCTTCTGGATGAAAAGCTGGCGGGTATATCCTGTGCCCCCTTTGAGCTGTCATTGTCCGGTGTGGGGCATTTCGGAAAAAGTGAACCCCATGCTTTATGGGTGGGCGTGAATGAAAGTCTCGAACTAACGCGCCTGCATAAAGCCGTGAAGTCAGCTGCCCAGACGGCAAATGTAAAGCTTGAGCGCCGTGAATATACTCCGCATGTAACACTGGCCTATCTGAAATCTTATCCGGATATTGAAGGCATCGTGAAATGGGAGCATTTCTGGAACGGTTTTAAATCAGGCCCTTTTCTGGTGGACCGGTTTTTTCTTTACTCCAGCTGGCGCCGCAAATCCGGAGCCAATCTTTACAAGAGCGAAGCCGGTTACCCGCTTTTGGGTTCATAATGCCTTATTATGTTTATGCGATCAGACTGGACCGGGATGCCATGATCCGGAGGACTGGAAAACCGCCTCATAAATTTTGTGATCAAAATGATCATATTGACTGGGATTATCCGCTTCATGATGGCTGTGACTTTTACTATGTTGGGCAATCCATGCATAAGCCCGAGTGCCGTTTCGCCCAGCATAAAGAATGCTATGGCTGGCGGATAAAATTTACATGTCAGTGCGGGAATGCGCGCGGCAAAGGTAAGGTGATTACGCAAAACCGCTCTAACCGCTTTGCGCGCGATTACGGCCTGTTTTTAAGCCATAGTCTTTTTGAACATCACAACCCTATCAAATCGCGCGCCGTTGCCGAAAAGCTCGAAGCCCAGCTGGCGAGTGAACTACGGTCCAACGGCCATGCCGCCTATTATAATTAAATGAGGCGTTGAGCCCGCAAATCCGATTAGGGTGCGGTTTCTAATTTTTTTCCCTATTTATCTTTTCAAGGACGCCGATGACAATTCTTTTCGGCGCATTTTGAAAAGGAACATATCATGGCGAAAGCTCAAGCAAAGGCAAAAACATCTGCCAAGAAAGCGACTAAGAAAGTCACTAAAACAACAAAGAAAACTGTAAAATCAGCTGAAAAAACAACACTTACTGCCCGTGAAATGGCCCGTAAAGGCGCCTTGGCATATGTCGGTCTGTACGGCGCAGCTTTTGAGCGTGCTCAATATCGCTGGAACCAGGTAAAAGCATCTACTGATGGTCTGTTTGATCAATTGGTTGAGCGCGGCGAAGACATCGAAGCCAAAGCCGGTGACGTTTTCAAAACAACACAAACAGTTGTAACTGAGCGTTTCGAAGAAGGTACAGAGAAGTTCAAAGCTGCTCTGCCAAAGTCTGCGAATGATCGTGTTGAAGAGCTGGAAACTGAAATCAAAGCTTTGAACAAGAAAATTGTCGCTTTGGGTAAAAAAGCATCTATCTCAAAGACTGCCAAAGCTAAAATGAAGACAGCTAAGACACAAAAAGCCGCTTAAGCTGCTAACTTAGTTAGAATTCCTAAGGCGCGGACCTTTGGTTCGCGCCTTTTCATATTTACGCCACAGTCGCATGGCTCTTGCATGGTCGTTAAAATACGGCTTTAATATTGTACAAGATCAGCGGGAGGAAGAAGAATGGCACAATCACCAGATAAAATTGGCAAAAAGGCTGCGGAAACGACAACAGCGGTCAACACTTTAGTGGGCGTCCGGCGCTCAGATTTTGTCAAATCTCTGGGCATTCTTGTGAAAACTGCGGCCAAACAACCTAAGCCGTTTGCCAAACATCTGGGCCAATATGGTAAGGAACTGGTCGAAATTGCCAAAGGCACATCGGAAATTGAGCCAGATCGTCGGGATCGCCGCTTTAAAGATGAGACCTGGGTAAAAAACCCTATCTATAAGCGCGGCTTACAAAGCTGGCTTGCCATGCGTAATGAACTGAAAGGCTGGATCGAAGATAGCGGCGCCACAGAGCCGGATAAGGTACGGGCAAATTTCATGCTCGATATCATTATCGACAGCCTTGCGCCGACTAACACGCTTCTGGGTAATCCGGCTGCTATGAAAAAGCTTTATGAAACGGGCGGAACATCGGTTCTTCGCGGCCTTAAAAATGCATATAGTGATCTGCGTAATAATGGCGGTATGCCGAGCCAAGTGGATGGACGCCCATTTAAAGTCGGTGAAAATATAGCAACATCCAAAGGCGCAGTTGTTTATAAAGATGAAATGCTTGAGCTGATACAGTATCAGCCAACGACGGATGAAGTTTACAAAATTCCGATCATGATCATCCCGCCGCAAATCAATAAATTCTATGCTAATGATCTGGCGCCCAATAAATCCATTATTCGGTTCTTGACGTCTCGGGGTTATCAGGTTTTTGCCGTATCCTGGCGTAATCCAACCCGTCAACATTCCCATTGGGGCCTTGCCAATTACGTACAGGCTTTGATTGAGTCGACTGATGTAATTAAGAAAATTACGCGATCACCGCGGATCAATGTATCCGGTGCCTGTTCTGGCGGAATCACGACATCACTGTTCTTATCCGAACTGGCTGCTCGCGGTGATAACCGGATTAATGCGTATTCACTTATGGTTTGTGTGCTGGACGGTAAAAAATCCGACAGTGAGGTCGGCCTGTTTGTGACCGATGGCGCCATAGAAGCGGCCCGTAAGCACAGCGCGAAAAAAGGTATATTATCCGGTGATGAACTGGCGCGTTCATTTGCATGGATGCGGCCAAATGATCTGATTTGGAATTACGTGGTCAATAATTATCTATTGGGTGAAGATCCGCCCCCATTTGACGTTCTGTACTGGAACAATGACACAACTAACCTGCCAGCGCAGCTTCATTCTGACTATCTGGATATTTTCTATGACAAACGATTCCAGCGCGACAGCGTGGTTGAGTTTATGGGCAATATTGTCGATCTTAGTGCCGTGACACAGGACGGTTTTATGGTGGCCGGGGTAACGGATCACATCACGCCTTGGAAAGCTTGTTATCGCAATGTGCACCTCTTTGGCGGGGAACTTGATTTTGTATTGTCTAACAGCGGACATATTCAATCGCTTCTTAATCCTCCTGGTAATCCAAAAGCGAAATATTTCACTAATAGTGAATTTCCCGAAACGGCCGATGAGTGGGTCGGCGGAGCTGAACAGGTAGAGGGCTCCTGGTGGCCACGGTGGGATGAATGGCTGTCTATTCGTTCAGGTGAAATGAAAAAATCACCTAAAGCTCTTGGAAGTAAGGCTTATCCGCCTATCAAAAAGGCACCGGGTTCTTACGTTTTCACCTGATGTAATATTTGGGTTCCGTTAAGGCGCGCAGCATATAAGGTCTATAGAATAGGCGAATCAAACTTTAGGTATTTTATGACGGATTTTCATCCAAACCTGCCGCGGATATTTTTTTCCAAAATCGGCAATCAACAATTGCGGACAGCGATCTGGGACGGTGTGGATAAAGGCGAGGGTAAGCGGACGCCGCTTCTATTTTTTAACGGCATTGGCGCAAATTTGGAAATCGCTCAGACATTTGCTGATAGTTTTACCGGACGGGATATTATCACATTCGATATGCCGGGTATTGGCGGCTCACCGGATCCCAGCTTTCCCTATAGACCGTGGTGGATAGCAAGTGCTGCCAAACAGATTTTGAAAAATAACGGCTATGATGAAGTTGACGTTCTGGGTGTATCCTGGGGCGGGGGCCCCGCGCAGCAATTTGCATGGCAATATCAGGATATGGTCCGTCATATGGTTCTATGTGCGACGACTTCCGGCGTAACTATGGTTCCCGGTAAAATTTCGGCCTTGGCCAAAATGATGTCCCCCAGACGCTATATGGATAAAGATTTTTTGACGAAAAATTTCGAAACGCTTTACGGGGATGCCACAAAAGCTGTGAATGATTTTTCTATCAATATGATCCCGCCGAGTGTGAAAGGTTATATGTATCAACTCGGCGCAATGGCCGGGTGGTCAAGCCTCCCGTTTTTGCGGCGCATAAAAGTACCCAGCCTTATTTTGATGGGCGATAATGATCATATTGTTCGTCCGATTAATGGGAAAATGTTGCATGCCGTTTTGAAAAACTCCAAATATCACGAATTTAAGGGTGCAGGACATTTATTCATGCTCACCCGCCGTGAAGAGTTTATACATGAGCTTCGGGTTTTCTTTAATGAACCGGAAGTACCGCTCCCTGAAATGGAGCCTATACAATTGCCGTCAGTAACGGCATCATACGCGCATTTTTAAACCGCAAAAAGATAACGGGGAGGTTATTATGGCGGACAAAAAAGATAAATCGAGTGATAAAAAGCCTACTGGCGAAACCGCAAGGCGCATATGGCTGGCAGGTATCGGAGCGTATGGCAGAGCTTTTACGGAAGCTCAGGAAGCATTTAAAGATGTGACGGGTAATACCAGTAAAGTTTTTGATGAGCTGGTACAAAAGGGCGAAATGATCGAAAGTCTGGTTGGTGCCAAATCTAAATCCATGATGAAGAAGGCTAAAATGCCTGATCTTGATTTGGACGACAGAATTTCCAAAATGCGATCCCGTCTTTCTCGGGGCGAAGAGATGGCGCAGGATATTGATGCGCTCGAAGCACGAATGAACGCTATGGATGCCAAGCTTGATAAAATTTTATCTTTGCTGGAGCCTAAAAAACCTGTCCGTAAAGCGCCCAAGAAGAGCGTGAAAAAACCGGCGAAGAAAACGACTAAGACCCAACGGACTGCCAAGAAGTAGTTCAGGTGCCTAATACCGTGCCAGATATGAAACCCCGGCGCTCTAAAACCAAGACGCGCATATTAAAGACGGCGCTGGAACTTTTTAATAATGAAGGCGAGGCTCAGGTTAGCGCCGTTGATGTGGCTTCTGTCATGGGTATCAGCCCCGGTAATCTCTATTACCATTACAAGGGCAAGGCAGAGATTATCACGGCATTATTCGATGATTTTGAAGAAGAAATCCGTTTAATACTTTCGGGCCCCCTGACTAAACCGCTTAGCCTGCAGGATAATTGGGTTTATCTTTATATTATATTTGAGGAAATTTACGATTTTCGGTTTTTCTACCGGAATATGTCGGAAATTCTAATGCGGATCCCTGAATTACATACCCGGTTTTCCCGCATTCTTGCCTTGAAAGAACAAACGGCCTTTACACTTATTTCTAATCTGGAAGATGGGGGTTACCTTCAGTTTCAAGAGGGCGAAAAAGGCGCGCTTGCAGGCCGAATTGCCCAACATTTCACGTTTTGGCTACAATATCATGATTTGCGCCATGGTACGACGCCGCCAAAAATTCTGATTGATCAGGGCGTTTTCATGACGCTCATCCAAATCACACCTTATTGGAGTGAGGGGGATGGCTATGCAGCCTTATTAACAGAGTTTCTGGAGGGACAAAGCTGAACGCCAGATAAATCAGCGTCTCGCAAATGACTCTAATGTAATGAATTTTAACCTTGGTCTTTATTCTCTATTAAGCAAGCTGAGCTAATTTAGAGCTATAAATTATTAGAGGATATATCCATGAAATATCTTGTTAGAACGCTTTTGGCCTCTGCCATGCTTGGCATTGCTGCGCCCGTTATGGCTTTGACAGCATCACAAACTGTGCAGCGAGAGGTTCGTACGCAAATGCCTGATGGTACTGAGCAAGTGACTTTGGCGGATGCTGATAAAGTGATTCCGGGAGAGCGTATTATTTACACGTTAAACTACGCCAATGATAAATCTGAGCCTGCCAGTAATCTTGTGCTGACTATGCCCGTTCCTGAGGTTGTGGATTATGTAGAAGGCAGCGCATCTGGTATGGGTACAACTGTTGTGTACTCAGCTGATGGCGGCAAGAATTTCACGGCAAGAGAAAACCTTAGGGTCGCCGATGTTGACGGCACTATGCGCAGCGCGCGTGCCGAAGAAGTCACTCATATACGCTGGACAATTGCAGGCCCTGTCAATCCAGGGGAAACAGGCGCTCTGGCCTTTAAGGGCCGCCTGAAATAGGCACTTATAAAAATGCATTAAAAACCGCTCTTAAGGGGCGGTTTTTTTATGGCCGTTGCAAAACCAGGTCAGAGCGCTTACATGACGCTCGCATATGAAAGGTTTGATTATGGGCCGTACTAAGGCACCTTCACAAAGACAGCTTAAAGCGGGGGAACTTATCCGCCGGGCTTTGGCGGAGATATTGGCGCGTGAGCATTTGCGTGATCCGGATTTACAGGGCGTGTCCGTCACAATCTCAGAGGTGCGTTCTTCTCCGGATTTGAAGCATGCTGTGGTCTACGCGGCTCCGCTTGGCGGCGGTGATAATGACAAGTTGATTGCAGCGCTGAACCGGTGTTCCAAATTTCTGCGTGGCCGGTTAGGTCATTACATGGAAATGAAATCCACACCCGCCCTAAAATTTGTGGCCGACACCAGTTTTGATGCGGCCACAGATATGAATAAGTTATTTAACAGCCCTGCTGTGAAGCAGGACTTGGAGTAATGCTCTAAATTACTTTGCAATCGGTTCGGACGATGATGCTGCGCCTAGAGACTCTAATACGAGATCAACTTCGTCCGGATATTTATAAAGCGCACCAGTCGCTGCATCTACGCCTGCCCCGATAAAGCCGCCTAGCAATAGATTGCCGCCAGTAGTTTCTTCAACTTTACCATCGATCGACTTTTCAGCAGTTGCGTAACCAGATTTAGAACATTTTAAATTCAGGGCTTTGGAGCTGCGAGGAACTTCGACTTCGGCTGGTGATGTGAAGGTTTTATTTACGGCATGATTGCTGCCTCCAGTCAGACTACAATCAGCTCCGGTTACATTACCTGTCGTAAATGCTATCGATTGATTACTACCATTGACGATTGTAGAACAAGCGCCTAGCTGGATAGCCAGAATGGATATTGCGATTATTTTTGTTTTCATGGTGTCTCTCCCCCATAAGATTATTGGTGCGTTGTCAATCAACACGAGAATTAGTTACCCGAAGGCCTCAAATATTTCAATTTAAATGTGAGAACTATGCCCCGTAAAAGAAAAGGTAATCCGGTTCACGGCTGGGTGGTGTTTGATAAACCTCTTGGCATGACGTCCACACAGGCGGTCGGTAAAGTGCGCTGGTTGTTTCAGGCGCAGAAGGCCGGCCATGGCGGGACGCTTGATCCATTGGCAACTGGCATACTCCCGATTGCCCTGGGGGACGCGACGAAAACCGTGCCTTTTACCATGGACGCGACCAAGACCTATGTCTTTACGATTACATGGGGCGAAAACCGGGATACGCTGGACGCTGAGGGCGAAATCATCGGGACATCAGACCGTCGGCCCAGTCTGGCTGAAATTGAGGACTTGCTGCCAAAATTTGTAGGAAATATTCAGCAAGTTCCCCCTAAATACTCGGCCATTAAAGTTGATGGACGCCGGGCTTATGATCTAATGCGGGGCGGCGGTGATGTAGAGCTGAAATCCAGATCCGTTCGAATTGATGCGCTCGAATTAGTTGAAACCCTTAAGGACAGTGTGACCTTGTCCATGACCTGCGGAAAAGGAACTTATGTTCGTTCCCTGGCTCGCGATCTGGCAGTAGAACTGGATTCTTGCGGATATGTCAGTTTTTTGCGCCGAACCCGTGTGGGGAGCTTTGATGAAACCAATGCTTTTTCACTGGACGGTTTGGAAAAACTCTGTCATAGGGGCGGCGTTTTAGAGGCCCTCAGGCCTGTGCAGGACGTGCTGGACGACATCCCGGTGCAGAATGTTACAGAAAAAGAAGCCATTGATCTGAAACACGGACGGGCTATAGCCGCGTCTATTTCTCATGATCCTGCCGCTTTGACGGAAGACCCGTTCTGGGTTTTGATCATGTGGAATGACACAGCCATTGCTCTTTGCCACTTACGCGGCGGCGAACTTTTGCCAAAGCGTGTTTTTAATTTGTAATAAAACGGAGAATATGATGTCGATTACTGCTGAGCGCAAAGCTGCGCTGATTGCCGAACATGGCCGTAAACCGGGCGATACCGGTTCCCCTGAAGTTCAGATTGCCATTCTAAGTGAACGGATTTCAAATCTGACTGAACACTTCAAATCAAATCATAAAGATAACCATTCCCGTCGAGGGCTTTTGTCCATGGTGACACAGCGCCGTCGTCTTCTGGATTATCTGAAGAAAAAAGATGATAGCCGTTATCAGGACATCATCAAAAAATTGGGACTGCGTCGTTAAGAACATCCCTAAAACCGAAAAGGCCGCCATGGGGGTGGCCTTTTTGTATATTTGGCGCGCAAAAGGCGCGTCGTGAATGCAGCCCTAACAAGGGCTAATGTACGAAACGAAAGAATGTACGATATGTTTAATAAACACACGATAGAAATGGATTGGGCAGGAAGAACGCTCACTCTTGAAACCGGCGGGATGGCCCGCCAAGCCGATGGTGCGGTTCTAGCAACTTACGGCGAAACAAAATTACTAGCGACAGTTTGTGCGGCGCGGGCGCCGAAACCGGGACAGAGTTTTTTCCCGCTCACTGTCAACTATATGGAAAAATTTTACGCATCCGGTAAAATTCCAGGCGGCTATTTCAAACGCGAAGGTCGTCCGACTGAGCGCGAAACTTTGATTGCGCGTCTGACAGACCGCCCGATCCGCCCGCTTTTTGCTAAAGGCTTCAAAAACGAAGTCCAGGTTGTGATCACAGTATTGCAGCACGATCTTGAAAACGAACCAGATGTCTTAGGTATGATTGCAGCGTCAGCTGCGCTTTCGCTTTCAGGCGTTCCGTTTATGGGGCCTATTGCGGCTGCGCGTGTTGGTCTTATCGATGGTGATTATGTCTTGAACCCAACCTTGCAAGAGCTCGAAGAGAGCGAACTTGATCTGGTTGTAGCCGGAACACAAGACGCCGTTATGATGGTTGAAAGTGAAGCCAAAGAACTGACCGAAGAGCAGATGCTGGGCGGCGTTATGTTTGCCCATGAGAGCTTCCAGCCTGTAATCGATGCCATTATTGATCTGGCTGAAAAGGCTGCTAAAGAGCCTTGGGATTACCAAGCGCCTGATCACAGTGCAGAGAAAAAAGCTGTTACGAAGCACGCTGGTAAAGCTATCGAAAAAGCTTACAAACTGACAGACAAGATGGAACGCCAAGATGCGATCCACGCGGCTAAAGATGCGGCCTGGGAAGACCTTGGCGCGTCTGATGAAAATCCTGACGGAATGCCATATGAGGTTTTCGGTGATGTATTCAAATCTTTAGAGGCCGGTATTGTCCGCTCGTCAGTTATCAAAACAGGTAAGCGGATTGATGGCCGTAAGGTTGACGAAGTTCGCCAAATTGTTGCTGAGGCCAGTCCTCTTCCGCGAACGCATGGCTCTGCTTTGTTTACGCGCGGTGAAACACAGGCGCTTTGCGTGGCAACGCTTGGAACGTCTGATGATGAGCAATATGTCGATCAGCTTACAGGCACTATCAAGAATAAGTTTTTGCTCCACTATAACTTCCCGCCATATTCTGTGGGCGAAGCTGGCCGTATGGGCGGAACATCCCGCCGCGAAACAGGCCACGGTAAGCTGGCATGGCGCGCCCTACAGGCGGTTCTGCCAAGTCAGGAAGATTTCCCTTATACCATTCGTCTTGTCTCAGAGATCATGGAATCCAATGGTTCGTCTTCTATGGCGACGGTTTGCGGATGTTCATTGGCGATGATGGATGCCGGCGTCCCGATTAAGCGCCCGGTTTCCGGTATTGCTATGGGCCTTATCAAAGAAGATGACGGCGTAGCTGTTCTGTCTGATATTCTTGGTGATGAAGATCATCTTGGCGATATGGACTTTAAGGTTGCCGGTACATCAGAAGGTATCACGTCTTTACAGATGGATATCAAAATTGCGGGTATTACCGAAGACATCATGACCACGGCTCTTGAGCAGGCCAAGGCTGGTCGCCACCATATTCTTGGCGAGATGAATAAGTCTCTGGAAGAAGCCCGTGATGATGTTGGTGAATTTGCGCCGCGTATCGAAACCATGAAAATTCCGGTTGATAAAATCCGTGACGTTATTGGTAGCGGCGGTAAAGTCATTCGCGAAATCGTTGATACAACTGGTGCTCGTGTTTCTGTTGAAGATGATGGATCTATCAAAATCGCGTCTAATGATCAGGCCTCAATCAAAGCGGCTAAGGACTGGATCCACAGTCTGACAGCTGAGCCAGAGGTTGGCATGATCTATAAAGGTAAAGTTGTCAAAGTTGTGGACTTCGGGGCCTTTGTAAACTTCTTTGGCAAAAAGGACGGCCTGGTGCATGTTTCCCAGATTGCACAGGAGCGCGTGAACCATCCGTCTGATTATCTTAAGGAAGGTCAGGAAGTTTATGTGAAGCTGATGGGCTTTGATGACCGTGGTAAGGTTCGTTTGAACATGAAGTATGTCAATCAGGACACTGGTGAAGAATATCCTCGTGAACCTCGCGAAGATAAAGATGATAAGGAGAAAGGGGATAAGAAACCCCGCCGTAATCGTCGTCGTCGCGGAAAGCCTAACGAAGAAGAATAAACTTCATTGTTCAAATATAATTTAAGGCCCGGTCTCTCTTAACTGAGGGGTCGGGTTTTTTGTGTCCTGCTGTAAATTTTAACTCGCCCGTAAGCTTACCGGAGTCTTAACCGGCTATTGTTTCGAGGTGTCTTATATTGGGAAAAATGTGGCTATTCCGCGATAATTTCAAAAAAAATGCACTTTTTTTCATGTTTTTTCGGTTCTTTATTCACCATATGACAAAGTCAAGCAGGCTATTTACATTTGTATAGTTGTCGCTTTAATTACAATTTAATCAAACTAAAATCAAATAATAACAAATAATAACTTGCTTTAATAAGTATAAAGCTTGATTAACCATAGTGTATATTAACCTTATATTTATCTGGTCGATGGAAACTCTAACTCAGGCAAAAGGCTCATGGGAAATAAAGAGCCATTGCTGACCCAAGGGAAGACCCAGGGGTGTGGTGAAATTAGGGAGGGGGCTATGGCCTTTACCGAAGTAGAAGTCAGAGAAGCAGAAGCTGCAGTGTCTAGCGGCGCGAATAGCGAAGATTTATTCCGCCTTGGATTGATTTATTCCACAGATGTGGAAGATCGCGGCCCTGACTTTATAGAGGCTCATAAATGGTTTAATTTGGCGGCTATGTTGGGATCATTGCCTGCCAAGGCTTACCGTGAAGAACTGGTTCAGGAAATGGGCCCGGCAGATGTAACAGCCGCGCAGCGTGCGGCTCGTGATTGGCTAAGACGCAATCGCAAGCTTTTGCGGGAAATGTCTAAAGCAGCTTAACTAAGCTTTTGCTTAAGGCGTAATAACGGTGGTTCCATTACCGCCGTCATTTCCGAACTGGTAGGACAGATTGAAATCAACAGGCAGGACGTTTCGAACAGCCTGAACAAATATACCGACTTCGGCCAGGCGGGTCTTGGGTACGAAGATAATATCGCCGCGGCGTAGCTGTATGACATCATTATAACGATTGATGTGATCCAGCCCTTGGCCGATATTAACAGTTCTCATCATCATTCCGCCATTGGGCGCACGTCTTAAGACGGCGATCTGGCTGGTTTTAGCTGTATCGCGTAAACCACCGGCCATAAATATTGCCTCGAGGGCGCCAATAGGGCCCGGTAGTGTATAAGTCCCTTGGGCGCCGACTTCTCCTCCCACATAAATTTGCTGAGGTCCATATGCTCTCGGCGTAATGGCCACTGTGGGATCCCTTAATTGTTTTGCCAGCTGGGCTTTAAGGTCATGCTGAACATGCTGCAGGCTGCGGCCGGCAGCCATAATGGGCTGAGCCATGGGCATGACGATACGGCCATCAGGCCCAATGGTAAGTGTACGAGATAGCTCTGGCGCGCTTGAAACGACTATATCGATTTGATCTCCTGGATAGAGCTTATAGACGGGCTCATATTCCACCCATTGCTGAAATTGGGGCATATAGATGGGGCTTTGCGCTTTAGGCTTTCGGCCAAATAATTTATCGGTGAAAGATCGTTTTTGAGCTTGTTTTTGGGGCCTGTGATGATGGTGACTGTTAACCTTTCTATATCGATCCATATAGGCTCTTTTATTAACCTTCTGCGGCCTGATTCGTGTATGCGTGGGTCTAAAATGACCTTGGGCGGGTGCTTTCATGCTCGCAAAGTGATTCGTTTTATGGGGGTGATTCGCGCGCATTTGGGGCTGACAAGCGGTCAAAATCAGCGTGGAAGCGCCTAATATAGCGACGAAAAGCCGTGTTTTTCGGTATCTGGTCATCAAAACCGCCTTAGAAAGTAAGAAAACTTGTTTTTTTCAAGTGTTAACAAGAATGGATAACGAAAAATTAAAATTTACGACGTCCTTATCGCATTAACCATTTTTTTTAAGGATTTCGCATGTCGAGATATAATCGAACAGACTACGGGGCAGGTCACCAGATGTCAGACATGACAGTCGGTGATTATGCCAACGGTATGCCGCAAATTCGAATAGGCGAATTCTTCCGGTCATTTCGCCGTCAATTGCTCTGGGTTATTCCGCTATTTGCACTTGGGGCGATACCCGCCTGGTATTTTACCAAAGATATGAAGCGAACCTATGAGGGACATGCCAGCGTCTTGGTTCAGGCCGATAGTAATTACTTTTATGTTTCCGAAACAAACCAAAACGGTGGTCAGAATGTAATGATGACGCCGGACACGATTGCGCTAAACGAAGCGGCCATCATGAAGAATGATGAAATCATTGAAGAAGTGCGTGATATAATTTCCAAAAGTGAGTTTGCGGATCGTCTTGCGCCAAAACTTGTGAACGCATTCAATTTATCCGGTAGCAATGCTGATAAGCTGGAAATCCAAAAATTCATCGATAAAAACTATGTCGTCGTACCGCGCGCTAAAAGCGGTGTGATTGATTTGATCTTCAAGCATGAAGATCCTGAAGTTGCGACATTTGTGACCAACACATTCTTAAATGCGTATAAGGACAAGCGAAACCGTCTGTTTAATGAAGGGCGGGTAGGGCGTATTGAAAAACGGCGTGAAGATGCGGAAGAACAGCTAAAGTCTATTGAACGCAAAATTCAAGGATTTCTACGTCGTAATAATATTTCCGATTTTGACTCTGAACGTGCAGGCGTTACCCGCCGGACTGAAAATCTACGAGCTGAGCTAAATACACTGCGAGGACAAATGAGCGAATCCGAAGCTGCGCTAGCCAGCGTTGAGGGATTATTGCGCCAAACACCGCAAGAAATAAATTTATATGTTGATGATCGCGGCGCTCAGCGCGTGGCTCAGGCGGAACTGGAACTGAAGCAGCTATTGGCCAAATACTTACCCACAAGTGACCCTGTCAGAGCGAAACAAACTGAAATCGCTGAACTTAAATCTCTACAGGCTGCCAATGGCGGTAATGCTATCGGCGGCAGACGTGTCGGCCCGAATACAGTTTATCAGACTTTACTGACCCGGCGAAATACGCTCCAAGCCGCAGCCGATTCGTATCGGGAAAAAGAGTTTACCTTGCAAAGACTCCTCAATGAAGCTGATGCTAAGGTACAAAAACTACAACGCCTGCTTCCAGAATATAACGGACTCATGAGAGAACAGCTAACTTTGGATGAGCGCCTGAAAGGTCTTAATAGTAAAGAGCAGGAAGCCCGCATCAACAAAGAGCAGGCGGAAAGCGAAAATGTCTTGCCCATCAATGAAGCGGCCTTGGCTCAAAAAGGTCGCAACATGAAAAAGCTGATGTTTGCACTTTTCATGGTGGGTTGGGGTTTCACGCTGATGATGATCGCGCTTCTAAAAGTCTTTTTAGATCCTCGTCTCTATACGGATCCCACTCGCCGTATGCGCCCGCGTCAACCGAACTATGACTATGACGATTCTCAACACGGCGGTTTTGATTATTCGCGGCGGTCAAACCCGGGTGGAGAAACAGCCCCAATTCCGGAAGCTGTCCCTATGCGCCCGGCTGCATATCAACCAGAACAATATGTTCCTCAGGCTCAGCCTCAATATGCCGCTCAGCCTATTGCTGCTCCATATACGCCGCAACAAGCGCCGCCAATGCAGGCCCCGGTTCAACCTATGGCTCAACCGCCTTATCAGGCTGTCCCTTATGCGCCGGCTACAGGTGCGGCTTATGATTATAATACAAATCCGTATCAGGAAATGCCTCACTATGATACCGGGGAACTACCTGCATCAGAAACCGAGTAAGGCGTTTATATAATCATTCCGCTACTGGCGCAGGGTCGGTTTTCAATATGGCTGAACCGTACAGTTTAGGGCTTAGGCTATCCCACCAGAATATTTTCCCAAGGCCACGGGCACTGCGCGCAAGATATTTAATATAGGCAGGATGTTTGGTTGCTTTTAGAAGCAGATAAACAGGGGCATACATGCAAAGTTGTATGAAACCTGTGGTCATAAATCTTAAAACCCCTGGAATGCCTTTAATGCCTTTGAGCGCTTGCAAATGCGTCGGGCCCTGTCCAAAAGCAAAATTCCGCGTACGAATATAGTCTTCTGTGGCGCGTTTAGCAGGGACATGCTCCCAAGCCTTTGCCTCTGGTGACCAGGCTACTTTACTACCCGTCCGGCGCAAGTGATCAAATAAAACGTCGTCTTCGCCACCGGTTTCATTCAGGCTGGTATCAAAGACGGGGCTTGGCATATCACAATGCTTTAGGTCCAAAAGACATCCACCAGTCCCCAATGTTTCATGCATGATGCCTTCCTTTTTCCGGTTCGCAATGCGGGAAAAAAAGGGTTCCATATAGGGATTACGGGGATCATTAGGGTTTGGCATTTTGGCGATAGCTGGCCCAAATACTATACCGGCATCAAATTTAAGTGATGTTGCGATCAGATTTTCAATCCAGTCGTCCAGCGCTTCCATGTCGTCATCCAGGAATATAATGAAGCGGCCTTTGGCATGTGCCATGGCTCCGTTTCGTGCGTTTGAGACGCCCGGTTCGGGGATATGGACATAATGAATGGGAAAAGGGGATGTCTTCATAAAACTCGTAACAGTTTCTTTAGCGCTGCCTTTAGGATCATTGTCCGCGACTATGATTTCAACAGCCCTATCTTTAACAGATTGTGTGAGCACGCTACCCAAAGAAATTTTGATACCTTCCGGCCGCTGAAAGGTGGGAATTATGATCGAGACGCCTTCGTCCCAATTCAAAGATAATGGTTGTGATTTTGTCATGCCGCATTTCCTAACTCAGTTATGGCATCTTTTATGGTCATGACTTTGACCTCACTGTTTTTGATGGCTGAAATGACTTTTTCAATATCTTGCATTGTACATCCCCATTCAGATGGATTTTCACAGATGTCATGTGTGAACAGCGTCAGCCATCCACCCGTTTCTGAGGTTTTCTGGATTGCCTGAACAAGCTGATCCACTGTGCTTGAGAATAGAGGCATGGAACTTATCTGATTGAGATCAACCGAGCTGATATGAGCTGCTGGGCGAATGCCTCTGGCACCCAGGAAGCGCGCCTGCATGGCTTTTTTAAGGGCAGGTGTGGTTTGCCCAAATGGATAGGCCATGGTCTTGCTGGCTGGAATACCGATTGAATTGAGATAAGCCTGATTCTTTTCAATGTCAGCCAATATTTCAGATAGCGCTACTGTACTGGCGTCTATGTGCGAAAAGGTATGTTCACCGATTTCATGGCCGTTATCATTAAGGGCTTGTACGTCTTGCGGGCCCATCATTTTTCCAAGGTGGTTCTCTGTGCCGAGCAGGCTACCGGAAATATAAACTGTGCTGAGCCAATTTTCTCGTTCCAGCCGTTTAACACCATGTGTAATGCCCGATAGAGGGCAGTCATCAAATGAAAAACTGACAATGGTCTGACCTGGTGACAGGCTGAGGTTATTTCTGGCCTGGTAAACTGTCATACGGCGTTTCACCCGAGCCATTAGTCCGGCAGATGGTTCATAGGCTTTTCTCATGCGAATGTCTCCGCATACCAACTGGCGCGCCAAAGCTTTAAAGCAAACAAGCGTAACTTCATTGGCGCAAACCGCAGCTTCACAATTCGGCGTAAGACGGGGCGGAATAGTTTTTGACCCGGAATATGCTGTAATTTGTGAATGATCCGGTAAAGTGGTAACTCTTTAGCAAGTTCCGGATGCTTGCGCGTAAAGCGCAGATAATTCGGTCCGCTTGTTTTAAAACGCTGAAGTAAGGTTTCTGTTGTTTCCAGCCCTAAGTGTAGTGCCGGGATATCGGCATGAACAAGATTAAACGATTTTGCCACGCGCGCGGCCCATTCGCTATCTTCCCATCCCCAACCTGTGAATTCTGGATCAAACGGCTCTGCTTTCAGTACAGATTTTCTGACACATAAATTTGATGAGGCCACATTTTTCGGGCCAGCGGTCTGTCGGGCCTGAAGAGAAAGACAGTCAGAAACTTCTGATAGAAAACGATGAAGTTCCCGGTCAGGATCTTCGGCTTGTGCTGAAACCTTAAAGCCGCCAAATATTATGTCAGCATCATTTTGCATGATGATGTTCATATAGTCGGCGATAAAATGCCTTGTTACTGGCAACATATCAGCATCAAGAAATAATACCCAATCCGCGCGCGCAAATTCTGTCAGTTGATTACGCGCAAATGATCGGCCACGGTTTTCTGCAGCAATAAATAATTCAGCAGGTGCCTGACAGTTCTTCATGGCCGCAATGGCGATCTGGCTAAGTTCAGGCTGGTTGCTGCCGTCATCATAAATAAGTATTTCAACTTCGCGCGAATTGCCAAGTTCGGCCGCTAGGGCGGTTAACAACGGAACGGGGTCATCGTGATAATAGGGCACTAATATAGACAGCTTGGGTGCTTTCAGGCGTTTGACTGCACTGGCTATACGGGTTATGGGCACGGCCAGCTTCATGACATGGCCTCTTCTAAAGTCGCCTTTGGGGTTTTGCGAAACCGACGGGTCAGATTTTTTATAATCTCACGACATCCTGCTGTATTAGTTGTAAAGCAGAGTAGTCCATAAACTGGTACGCCGACGCCAGCTTTAATCAGAATTTTCACGAAATCCGGTATATCATCAGAAACCGGAACGGCGGTTACAACGCCGGCCATAATCAGACATGCAAAACTGATTTGTAAAAAGGCTTTGACCGGGATTGGAATAGGAAAATAGCGGCGACCAATAATAAGAGCAACGATAAGGCCGACTGTATAAGCAATGAAGGTTGACCAAACAGCCCCCATGAGACCGTATTGAGGGATAAGCCATATGTTCAGCCCGATATTTAGAATAACCGGCGGGACCATTGACCAAACAAACATGTCAGTTTTTCCGCTCAGCATGAAAGCTCGCTGGGCGTAGTATGAGATCATCCCGTTCATAACACCGGCAAAAGCAATCACAGGCATAATTTTAACGGCCCCAGACCGGACGTCCTCACCCAAAATAAACCCTGCGGGTTCCGCAATTAATGCCAGACCGGTTGCTACGGGCATGGCGATCCATAGCAAAGCTGAACCGTAGTCAGTCAAAATGGCTTTTGACTTTTCAAGACCTTCTTTTTCAAGGGCTGTAACGGCGATAGGTGTTACAGCCATGCCGATCCATGTAAACAAAATGTCCAGACTTCGATTTGCCAGATTATAACTGGCTGAATATTCTCCTACTGCAGAATCGTTCATGAAGTATTTGATGAGATAAACATCACCGGAAGCTAGGGCATAAGTTAGAATCAGTGAGATGCTGATCGGCATGCCATAAGAGAAGTAGCGTTTGGCGCGATCAACCTCCACGGAACCGCCTTTCATCCTTTTATACATAAAGGGCAAATCAATCATCAGAACGATAATGGTCGCGATACAAATTCCAACAAAAGGTCCCATTTCTCGTAGTGAGGTTGTGAGGATTAAGATGATCCCGATCGTGAAGCTCATCAGATGATGGGTCGCATAAGATGCACTGTAACGCGTGATCCGATGCGCCGCTTTATGGGCCTCCATACCCAGGTTTAAGAATAACTGCATGCAGGTTGATGTCAGGGCGACGGCAAGCAGCATTTTCATCTGAGTTTCTATGGGCAGAATATAAAGAACACCCATAATCGCAGCCCACCCCGGTATCATTGTCCGCAGGGCATACTGATAAATAGTCTTTGTATGGGTATTCACATTACCTTCGCGTTCGGCGCGGGCCTGATATCGCGCCATAGCGGCTTCAAGCCATGTAAACAGTCCCATATGGACGGCCAGCATAGTGATCACGGCGAGGGCATAACGGCCATACTCCGCACTCCCTAGAAGGCGCGTTAATATGACAATACCGCCAAAACTGACGATAAGGGACGCCAGATTTACCGGTATATATGCAAGCATTGAGCGGCCCATCATGACCGCTCTCCCGCATCATTATTATGTATCCACGGTCTTATCATCATCGGATATTTTCAGAATCCCCAAGAAGACATGGAAGGGTTTTGAGCATAATCATAATGTCGAATCCTATGGACGATCGTTCAATATACTCCACATCCAATTTGACCCGGCGCGCGACACTGGCCGCATCATGCAGAGGGCCGCGAGAGCCGTTGATCTGAGCCCAGCCCGTCATACCGGGTTTAACCTTGTGACGGTGCGCATATTCTTCGACGAGTTTATAGCTTTCAATATTACCGGTGCGCATACCGACAGCATGTGGACGGGGACCAACAAGAGACATCTCGCCCTTCAGAACGTTGATAAGTTGTGGTAACTCATCCAGTGAGGTTTTCCGAATAAATTTCCCGATTTTGGTGACGCGGTTATCACCGGCTACAACTTGTTGCGCCGCGTTTTTGTCTTCTGTTTCAACGCGAAGTGAACGGAATTTATAAACTTCGAAAATCCGGTTGTTAAAGCCATGGCGTTTTTGTTTAAACAAAACAGGACCAGGACTATCCAATTTGATAGCCAGAGCAATCAGAGCCAGAATTGGCGCACCAAGAACCATGGCGACAAGGCTCACGCCCACATCCATCATACGTTTAAGGGCTGTATGATGACCGCTTTTAGGCTTCCCGGTAATATCATGTACGCTGATTTCAGCGATTTCTGACAAACGTTGCTGAATATGATTCAGATTTTCAAATTCATCAACAACAAAGGCAATCCTGTTTGGCAGAAGCCGGATTTGATGAACCAGTTGATTTTTACGAGCCTTTGCAAGGCCAGGCAATGTGACTACGATCCGGTCAATATATGGTAAGCTTTGCCAAGCCAGAAGGTCATCAACCTTACCTACTACTGGCACGCCGTGTATATTAGCGGGTGCGCGAGATAAACGGTCATCAAATATAGCTAATATATTCAACTCCCGGGATTTGGCGTTTTCCTCAATCATCCGCCGCGCGGACGGCGTCGCGCCCAGCATAACGATATTGGGTGCAAGCGCTCTGCGTGCGTGCAGTCGCTTGATCTGCATGAAATATAGTGTGTGCAAAATGAATAAAGAGACAGTTGCAATAAGGGCTGCTACCGCGAGCGCATCTGGTAGGAATGTATCTGGTTTGAAAATCAGCGCTGTAGTCAACCAAAGACCTGCAGCGGAAAACGCCGCAAAAAAGACTTTCTTTTGATGAGCGATATATCCTTCAGCCGGGTGAAAACGATGAGCACCGCTAAGAACCAAGGTGCATATAAACATGAATGTGCCTAAAAGGCCGGCTGCTACTGGCGCTATAATGCTGCGGTTGTTTATACCAATATATGCGTTCCAGATCGTTAGCATGATTAAAAGTGTTACCCAGAACACATCAGAAATTCGCAGCGCAAACCGCAAGGCACCACTGTTGATTTGCCGGGTTGGCACTGTAATGGCATCAATTGGTATCCGGGCCACAGGTGTGACCGGCCTAATAGGATTAACCTTTGCCTCTTTGGATAGAGGCATTTTTTTCTTTGGTATGGACATTCCATTCCCCACTATTCAATCCACCTTGTACTCGAATTCAGCAAATATTGCGTAAACGCTTGTGAGAAAAAATTGTGCGATTAATGTGCCGTTCCCCTGCCAGTTGAGCAGGGATGAGACAGGGGGGCTGATTTTATGGTAAATAATCAGTTAATTATCATGACTGTTCTAAATAATCCCAAAATAAACCAAAATCATGATGTTCTTTTGAGACTGTAAAAGTCTATGTTTGTTTCAACTTGGAACGACGTCTAAAAGTATTAACAAATCAATCTTGTGTCTGTCCTATTTTGAGAAATCCATAAAATATGGTTATTCACCCAAGGCTTCATAGGTGACCAAGCGATATCGATAGGTTTCAGCATTTTTCATATTCTGACCGATCAGGCCGTGAACTTCATTATCCCAATAAGTCCACTGATCCACAAAAGCGTTTGCCTGTTCCCGATTTCCCTGATGTTGAATATCAAGCACTCGTTCTAACAGAGATGATACAGCTTTTTGATATTGGTCGTAATCTATGATCACTTTGCCGTTTTCAACGCGAATAAGTCCTTTGTCCAGATACCAGTTAAACTGTATCAATTTCATGGTGCCATAGGCTTGGGATCGTCTGGGTTTGTTTTTCTGCAACACCCTTAAGATGCCGGATGCATAAATAGATCGAAGTTGATCATCATTATAGGCACCGTTTTCATGTAATCTAGGCGCGGCAAATAAAGATACCAAATCGGCTTTCATTTCTTCAAACAAGTCGGCACTGTTTTGCAATGCGGCGTCTATGTCGCCGCCGGTCTTGGTTTGATCTGGTCCTAGATAGTGACCGATCTCATGCCAAAGCGTTCTATAAAAGTTTCCTTCAAGGTCCAGATCCGTATGATGACGCGCATCTGTGGCCGCTGTAAAACTTGATCGGGATGTTTCAAATAAAGCTTCGTTTCGTAAAACATTGGAACGGATAAGAATTGTGCGTCCAAATTGACGGGATAGGTGGCCTTCATTGGGTAAAATAGTTGCAGTATTCGTACCTCTGGCCTGACCGAAGTCTGCAATCACGTTATAGACTGCTACAGGAATTTTACTGCTGACAGATTTCTGCGCAGAATAAGGCAGTGCGTTTTCGATGGATTGTAAATCACCGATTGACGCTGCCAGTTCTGCACTTTTGGCTTTGTCACGTTTTAACAAAGAGAGACTGAAAAAGCTTTTCACACCATAAAGACTATCATCATAAGTTTCATAGCTGCCGATCTGGGCATTGAGATTGCCTTTATACTCGCCTGTGACCCACATGGCGTCACTGCCGTCATAATTATCGGCCAGCATGTCCCGTGCTCTTAAGCGTAAAAAGCGTGCAAATGCTATGTCTTCGGATTCTATATGGTTTGCTGCCGAGTTGAGCCGATCATATATAAAGAAAATGTCATCAGCATAGGCGATGGAATAGGGGAGACTGAAATAAGTTTCAGCGCCTTCTATTTTTTGGCGAATGCCGGGATGAAGCGTTTCAAGTGCTGGATATGTGTCCAGGGTTTTTAATGCGGCTGCCTTATGATCATCTGTGGCAGACTTTACCACGGCGCGCAGATCTAGAAGTTCATCTTTGCGCGAAGGGTTGTCCGTCAGATACAAATCCATCTCATCCCGCGTTGTACCCAGGGGATAAACATTGCTGGCCGCTGCGGCTGGTAAAACATTTAAAAAGGGCACACGGCCGTTATCCAGCGTTGTGGCGATAGGACCTTTCATCAGGCGGAACAGGTCTTTTAAATCTTGTCGCCCCGCAAGGCCTTTAATCTTGTCTTCCACATCGCGGGCCTGAGGATGCACCTGATGCAGATAAAGTGTGTGTAGCCTCTCGCCAGCGGCCAGTAACTCTTTAACCGCTTCCCGCTCATTAGCTGTGAGTTGATCATCCTCATAGTCAAATCGCAACCGCATGGTTTTTTGCAAAATGGGTTTTGTCTGTTCTGTTGACCAGGCCTCGCTGAAATAGTCGGTAGTTTGTGTTACAGGGGTAATATGTTCCGAAGGTTTGGTATCAGTGACCTCAATGGATTTAGAACAGGCTGAAAGGCTGAGTAATATAGCTGTGGTAATTGCTAAAAGGCGCGTCATGGCAGGTCCCTGAATTATTTTGCGACCTGTTTAACAAGAGATGCGTATTTATCAATGCATTAGCGATTGCGTTTTAATCCCGCGATGTCGGCCAGAACGGAATAGGCCGCTTCAAGGACATTTGTGCCAGGGCCGAAAATTTCCGAAACACCAATATTTCTTAGGAATGGATAATCTTGTTCCGGAATGACGCCGCCTGCGAAAACTTTGATGTCGTCATGGCCTTTGGATTTCAGTATTTCGATGAGCTCGGGCACCAGCGTTTTATGTCCTGCCGCGAGTGATGAAACGCCAACAGCATGGACGCCTTTGGCAATAGCTATGTCCGCGGTCTCTTCAGGCGTTGAAAACAAATCGGTCATATCAACTGTAAAGCCCAGATCGGCAAAGGCCGTTGCAATGACCTTGGCCCCGCGGTCATGACCGTCTTGTCCCATCTTGGCGATAAGAATATGCGGAGTTTGACCGCTTTCAGATTTATATTCTTCGATTTTTTCAACGACGTTGTCATAAGCTGGGTCATTTTCATAGGCTGCGGACCAGACGCCTTTGATCACCCGCGTCGAAGGTTTGTGCCGTCCAAAAGCGGTTTCCATCGCGTCGGAGATTTCGCCCAGTGTTGCCCGGACGCGGGCGCATTTCACGGCTTGGCGCAAAAGATTGCCGTCGCCTGAATGGGCGAGCTCTGCGAGCCGGGATAGTTCAGCGCCGCATTTAGCCTCATCTCTGGCTGCGCGCACCTGCTGGATACGTTTAATCTGTCCGGCGCGAACCTTGGCATTATCAATTTCTAAAATGTCGATAGCCGGTTCATCATCCAGTCGGTATTTATTGACCCCGACGATGACGTCTTCAGCTTTGTCTACGCGGGCCTGTCGCAAAGCTGCGGCAGTCTCGATTTCCATTTTTGGCCTGCCAGTCGCAATGGCCTTGGCCATGCCGCCTTCAGCTTCGATTTCCTGGATCATGGACCAGGCTTTATCGGCCAGGTCTTTGGTCAAGGCTTCCACATAATATGATCCGCCTAGCGGATCGACGACGTCACAGACACCGGTTTCATGCTGCAGGATTAATTGCGTGTTCCGGGCAATGCGGGCAGAAAAATCTGTTGGTAGGGCGATAGCCTCGTCAAAGCTGTTTGTGTGCAAAGATTGTGTTCCGCCAAGAGCTGCAGCCAGGGCCTCATAGGAGGTGCGGATGACATTGTTATAAGGGTCTTGTTCGGTCAGCGATACGCCGGATGTCTGGCAATGGGTGCGCAGCATTTTAGATCGGTCGCTTTTCGCGCCAAAGTCCGTCATGATTTTAGACCAAAGCTGCCGCGCCGCGCGCAGCTTTGCGGCTTCCATGAAAATATTCATTCCGATACAAAAGAAGAATGATAGCCGTCCGGCAAAAGCGTCCACGTCAAGACCTTTGGCCAGAGCCGCGCGAACGTAATCCATTCCATCGGCAAGCGTAAAGGCCAGCTCCTGGGCAAGTGTCGCACCGGCTTCCTGCATATGATAGCCGGAGATGGAAATAGAGTTGAATTTCGGCATATCAGACGATGTATATTCGATTATATCGCCAATGATGCGCATGCTTGGCTCTGGCGGGTAAATATAAGTATTGCGGACCATGAACTCTTTGAGGATATCGTTCTGGATGGTGCCGGACAGGGCTGCGCGGTCCACGCCCTGTTCTTCGCCGGCCACTACAAACATGGCGAGAACCGGAATGACCGCGCCGTTCATGGTCATGGAAACCGACATCTTATCCAGCGGGATGCCGTCAAACAGAATTTTCATATCTTCAACCGTGTCGATAGCAACGCCGGCTTTGCCCACATCGCCTTGCACGCGCGGATGGTCGGAATCATAACCGCGATGTGTCGCTAGATCAAAAGCTACAGAGAGACCTTTTTGCCCGGCTTCAAGGTTCTTACGGTAAAAGGCATTGGATTCTTCGGCTGTGGAGAAGCCAGCATATTGCCGGATAGTCCAAGGTCTATTGGTATACATCGTCCCTCGAACCCCGCGCGTAAACGGTGCAAAGCCGGGAAGTTCATCCTGAATAGATGCTGGCGCGTCCTTTGCCGTATAAACAGGCTTAATATCAATGCCCTCAGGCGTAAGCTTTGTCAGCTCGTCAACATCGCGTCCACGCAGTTCTTTTTCAGCCAGCGCATACCAGTCTTTCATCGTTTTTGATGTCATGAAATCGTCCTGTTTTCTTACGCCTATAACATTGAATATTTACCTGACAATATCCAGTGCTTTAAATGCGGCTTGTTCATCTTGCGCGCACAATTTCGCGAATCTTGTAAGATGTCATGGACCATCATAGGTTACGAAATAAAAGTACTTGATTTGTTCTTTATTATTATATAATAGGAAAAAATACCTATTTATATTTTAAAGCACAATCATGGCCAAACCACATCTTTTATCGTTTAAATCGACTCGGGCAGAGACGGAAAAGGGGCGTGGCGCGCGAACCAACGCAACCGCGCGTTATGAACGTTTCACACGTGAGCGGCGTGATGATGGCTGGGAGTCTTTGGCTGATGATTTCCAAAAAGGCACAAAAACGGAGGTCCGGTTTGATACAACCCGTAAGATAATTAATTATATCAACTCGCCTTATGTGGCTATGGACCGGTCAATTAACATGTATCGCGGGTGTGAGCATGGCTGCATTTATTGTTTCGCGCGGCCAAACCATGCATATTTAGGTTACTCTCCCGGGCTGGATTTCGAGACGAAATTATTCGCCAAACCGCAAGCAGCCAAATTATTGATCGAAGAGCTTTCCCACCCGCGCTATAAAGTCCGAACTATGGCTATTGGTACTAACACCGATGCCTATCAGCCCATAGAACGGATTTACCGAATTATGCGGGACATATTGCAGGTTCTCTCGGACTTTAATCACCCGGTATCAGTTTTGACCAAATCTAATTTAATAACGCGGGATCTGGATATTTTAGCGCCGATGGCTAAGAAGAATTTGACGCGCTGTATGGTCTCGATCACGACACAAGACCGTAAACTGGCCCGTGCGATGGAGCCGCGTGCACCGACACCGGAAAAGCGTTTTGAGGCTTTAAAGCAATTGGCCGATAGCGGTATCCCAACGGGCATTATGCTGGGACCAATGATACCGGGTTTAAATGACAGCGAGCTTGAATCGATAATGGAACGCGCTGTTGATTTAGGCGCTTGTTTTTCTGCTTATACAATCTTGCGATTGCCTATGGAAATTTCATCTTTATTTCAAGAATGGCTTGAAGCCTTCGCGCCCACAAGGGCTGCGCGGATTATGCGTCATATTCGAGAAATGAATGGGGGTAAGGATTATGATCCGTCCTGGTCAAGAGGCGGGGAAGTTAAAGGCACATTTTCCAAGCTCATAACATTTCGCTATCGCAAATCCCAAGAGAGGACAGGTATTACCAATTTGCGGCAGGGTAGAGTGCCGCTAGATCATAGTCTTTTTCGGGTGCCATCCAAAGTGTCGGGGCAGGGCGATCTGTTTGGAAATTAATGCGCCCCGCCAAACCGGCCTGTACGCACACCGTAATCAGCGGCAATGCCGTAATCGGGATCATCATCAGAATCGACGACTAATTGCCCAGCCTTAGATAGGAGGGCATGGCAATCAGGGGATAAGTGACGCAGCTGCACTTTTTTTCCTTGCTCGGCATATTTTCCTGCAATGTCTTCAATCGCTTGCAGGGCTGATTGATCAACCACTCGGCTGCGCATGAAATCAATCACGACAGATTTAGGATCATTATCGATATCAAAAATTTCAGAAAACCCGTCAGTTGAGCCAAAAAACAGGGGGCCTTCGATTTCATAAACGCGTTGATTGTCGGCGGCATCTTCAATGCGGGCATGAATTCGCGTTGCATTATTCCAGGCATAGGCGAGAGCGGAAACGATCACGCCGACAATCACCGCATAGGCCAGATCATGATATACGGTGACTGCTGTGACCAGGATTATTACAAAGGCATCCATTTTCGGGATGCGGGGCAGAATACGGAATGTCTGCCAGGCAAAAGTACCAATCACGACCATGAACATAACTCCGACCAGAGCAGCCAGTGGTATCATCTCAATCCAGGAGGAGGCGTAAAGAATAAAGACTAACAACAAGACAGCTGCTGTAATCCCCGAGAGGCGTGTGCGCCCGCCGGATTTTACATTAATCATGCTTTGACCGATCATGGCGCAGCCGCCCATGCCGCCGAAAAATCCTGTAGCTACATTGGCCACACCTTGAGCCACACATTCCTGAGACGCGCCGCCGCGCTGTTTGGTGAGTTCGCCGACCAGGTTTAGGGTCAAAAGGCTTTCAATGAGGCCAATCGCTGCCAGGATAAAGGCATAGGGGAATATGATTTGGAGGGTTTCCAAATTAAGTAGTAATTCGGGAATATGAAATTTGGGCAGGCCGCCTTCGATAGACGCCATATCGCCAACACGGGGTGCGTCCAGACCAAAAGCCATCACAACACCAGTCGTGATTAATATACCGGCGAGTGGGGCAGGTACGGCCTTGGTAAAGCGGGGCAGCAACCAGATCACCAACATAGTCAGGGCAATTAATCCCAACATGATCATAAGGGGTGTCCCGGTAATATATTCAGCAGCAAAAATGGATGGCCCATGGGATCCGGCCTCGGCGGCATGGACACCGATGTCTTTAACCTCTGCGCTTGGCGCTGCGGGAACTTCAAATTGTTTAAGCTGTGCCAGGCCGATAATAATGGCGAGGCCATTAACGAATCCCAGCATAACCGGGTGAGGGACTAGACGTATAAATTTACCAAGGCGAAATACTCCGGCCAATATTTGCAGAATACCCATGAGTATAACAGTAGCGAAAAGATATTGGACGCCGTGCTGGGCCACTAAGGAAACCATTACAACAGCGAGTGCGCCGGTCGCGCCTGAGATCATGCCGGGACGACCGCCAATAACCGCCGTGATAAGACCTACTATAAAAGCAGCGTATAGCCCGACTAATGGATGAACGCCTGCTACAAAAGCAAAGGCGACAGCTTCGGGGACAAGCGCCAAAGCAACGGTGAGCCCGGCAAGAACCTCAACACGAATACGGTGAGGCGTAAATGTCATAGGCTGGCCTGTACGGCGCCTTGCAGGGATAGAAACCCGCTCTAAAAAAGCGGACAAAGACGGACGTGCCATGGAGAATTCCTTGTGAAGCGAGCCGCCTCCTATAGGGCGGAGGCGCGACTTTCAAGAAAGAAATGACAGGCTGAACTAGTGCGGGGTGTGCCTTGCCTGATTTCCATGATCCATAACTTCAGCTTCATACTTGCCGTGGTCGGGATGTTCGTGATTTTGATGCGGCTCGAACTTCTGATTTGAAGAGGTTTTTTGTATTGGCCATGTCGCAGAACCGTCAACCGGAACGGCTATACTGTCACCAAGTTTTGCGTAGCAATGATCTTTTTCTCCCATAGCATAAAACTGAGTGGGCATTTGGGGAAGGCTCAGGGCAGAGACATGATCTTTAGCTGCAGGGCTTAGAATAGCGCCCCACATTTCAAAATAGTTTGACATATTACGGCTTGTGGCGTGGCTGGCTGCGATCATCAACCATTCCTCGTCTGTCAAAGCAAGCGCTGCGGCTCGAGTCATAGAGTCAAAGCCGATTTTATCCCGGCCTTCAATCCAAGTCTCATCATTATTATCTGCAGCCTGAAAGGCGCGAGTTATCAGATGTAAACGGGGTAATAACATCCAACCATCTGATAAAATGTTTTCATGTTCTGTCGCTGCTAGCATTTGAATCATGATCGCAGCTCCATTACTCCAGCCATTATAATCTCGGGCATCCATGTAAGCGATAGGGTCCGTTTGTTTCCGGCTTGCCTGCAAATCATGAAATAACGTCTCATAAGGTAGACTCTGACAACCCGAATCCTGACCTGTATCTTTATAAAATCTATATTTCGGATAATAAGAATACCAGTTCGTGGCAGCATGTCCGGACCACTCTGAGAAGAGCATACGCCGGGTTTCAAGACCATGCCCGACTTCATGTAGATCCCCATGGTCCAAAGGTCCAAAAGACCACCATGCATCATAAGGATTACCGGAGCAGCCTGAACCGCAGGTGGCCTGATCTGCGTTCATGTGCTGTACGCCATTCCACTGATACAGCTCGAGACCGTGAGCTTGCGCAAAATCTGTAACTTCATTATTGAGTGTAATACCATCACCCGTATATCCGCCCAGAGCCCGAGGAATATCGTGGTGATATTTTGAAATCTGAGCCGCGAGGCTTTGGGTATCGCCGTTCACCCGATCATGGGCCATAGTCTGCTCAAATTTATCCGTTTTACTAGTGATTTCAAAATGCGGGGTGGCAAATTCCGCCCAGTCGTAATCCTTGGCAATCATAGCAGTATTAAAAGTGCTGTCATCTTCGGGGCCGTTCCAATAGGGGTGAGATCCTATATTTTCGAACTCAAAGGAAACGTCAGCACCTTCGCCGCCGAAATATATATGAATCGGTCCGCCATAAGATGAGGTAAGCTCAAGTGTTTCGCCGGATGCAATCGGCAACCGCGTAGAAGCGCCGGAAAAGCGGGGCCGAACATACCCGTCTTCATCATAGAGATGCACAGCCCCTGTTCTAACGGAATTAATTTGGATGGATGTGCTGATATCAGCTGTATCAAGACGTGTGACTTTAAAAGTCTGTCCCGGAATCGCATAGGTCGAAGATGAGCGGTAGTTTTTTTGTGCCTTCATATTCACAGTCCGGCTTTCTGGGGTGATATGTGAAAAATCCGAACGGCTGTAATTACCGAGGTCTTTTTGCACGGGATTGTGGGGCCGGTGAATGTAATTCACGTAATCTGCATAAAGTGATTTCAAAAACATAGTTTTGTCAGTTTTGGTTTTATCCATGGGGAAAACCGCTTCCTGCCGCCAACGATCAGCCAAAAGGACAAAAAGTTTTTCCAGACGATTTTCGGGCAATTCGAAAAGATCAAGTTTTTGTTTTTCCATGCCAGAGATAATATTGCGGACACTGGAGCTGCCATTAGAGAATTCTTTGGCAAACGGACTGTCCTGCGGACAGTCATGGTTTGAACATTGAGTCAAATCAACTGTGAAGCTTTCATTTTTGAAGTGAGTGAACATCGTTTGCGTCGCACCGATGTCTTCAGGCAGAGCATTAAAGAGCTCCGCCGGATTATAATTTTCGACCAGTGAACGTGACCAGTAATTATGTCCGCCCCAGCGCATCTTTAAAAGATTAAGCATTTCCCCGGACAGCGTGCCAAAACCCCAGGAACGGTGTATATATAAAACGGGAACACCATTAGACATGGCCTGTTCTACAGTGTTACGAATCCGGACGGCTTCTTCTTCTGTTTCATGCCGATCCGAGATAATTAAAAGATCGGCATCTGCAAGGCAGGACTGAAGTGCATCTCCGTCACAAACATCAACATCATTAACGCTGACAGCGCCATCTCCATAGCGGGTGGACAGCCATTCACGGGTGCGGGTTTCATCCCGAAAATAATAACTCTCGTCAACCTGTGCGATTACCACTTTGGGGGAGGCAGTTCCAAAATCCATTTTGGTGAGCCAGCTCAGGCTATTGGCTAAAAATTTATGCATATCCGGGCTGAGAGAATCCGGATGGCGAAATGGATTAGTTCCAAAAGCCATGAAACGTGTATGTTCATTTTCGCCGATCGCCGCCATAGGCTGTATGGCTAGTGTATGATTCTCGCGGGCCTTATTGGTCTGAATAACTGTACTGCTATACGGGAAAACCGGTAGAATTTTCCCGGAATCATGAGTGGGATCCCAGGATAGCTGAGTTAAAGAGTCGCTCTTGAGGCTTCCATCCGGGGAGAGCTGAAATAGCTCTGTTTTAGCGGTGTTATATTTTGACCTGCCATCTGAAATGGTTTCTAAAATTGCATCCAGATAAGTGGCTTGATCTGTGACGTGGCTTGTATCTCCGGTTTTCAAGGCCTCTTCTAGCGGGTCGGCTGTGGATGTGGCGGGAGGAGGAGATCCATTTGTACCTGTATCAGGACTTGCACTACTGGCTGAATGCGGCGGTGAACTACTCCCGCCACCGCAAGACGCAAAAATGAGCGCTAATAAAGACGCGCTAATACTTGTTCGTAAATTCATGTTCAGCCCCCGAGCTAGAGGGTTGGCTATACGCAAAATCTGTTAATAGCTGGCGAATATGAGCCTAATTAAACATTAAGTATAATTACGCGAAGAAAAGCCAATAAAAGACTTAATAACGGTTACGGCTGCGCTGTAATTGATCGGCGCATTCACGGTCGCTCATACGGTCTTTTTTAGGCTCTTTTGCCTTGGGCAGGTTAAGAACCTGCATCAGCTCGCCATGAACCACAAAATTGTCCTGGTCGCTGTCATGGCGATCAAACAAACGGGTCAGCGAGCCTTCAAACTCTTCGCGCGAGACCTGATTGTCATGATCAATATCAAAACTGTAATTTCCGGGCAGGGCGTCGAGCGTCCCAAGTGCGAGTAATCGCCAGTCTTCCAGCTCAAAGAGTGAAAGCTTTCCATTGCCGTTTTTATCAGCCCTTTTAAAGGCGTCCTTGATCCCGGCTTCTGCCTCAGGGCGCGATATTTTATAGTCTCGATCTGTATCAAACCCAACCATGAGCAAGGCTGCGGGTCGCATGGTTGTTAGCGGCCCTTGAAAGCGCGGCAGGTTTGGCAGCTCCTGTTCCTGCTGATCGAGAGTTTCCAGCTCAGCATCTTGTGAATTGGCCGAAAGACCGCTCAATAGGGAAAAAGTGAAAGCCGCAAGGCCTAATCCTATAGCTGTACGTTTCACGACAGGCTCCTGTAAGTTTGGCTCTCTTTGGCTGAATTTACATCAAAATGCACCTAAAAATCTGGTAAATTACAGTTAGTTGCGGTCGCAAAATCCCGATAATTTGCCCCCAAACATATTGATTAAAGGGTTGTTTTTCCAGTTACAGCGGCTAGGTTCCCGGTTTATTTCTTTCAGGGAATGATTGGGAGAGGGATTTGCAGGATATTCTGGACCAACTGGAAGCGCGAAGGGCTGAGGCCCGTAAGGGCGGTGGTGATAAGCGGATCGACAGCCAACATGCCAAAGGCAAGCTGACGGCCCGGGAGCGGTTGGAGCTTTTACTGGACCCCGGCTCGTTTGAAGAATTTGATATGTTCGTCAAGCACCGCTCGACGGATTTCGGTATGGACGAAAAGCATTTTCCCGGTGATGGCGTCGTTACAGGCTGGGGCACGATTAATGGCCGCAAGACGTTTGTGTATGCCCAGGACTTTACCGTTTTTGGTGGCTCATTGTCTGAGACCCACGCCCAGAAAATCTGTAAGGTACAGCGTATGGCCCTAAAACAGGGCGCGCCCATTATCGGCCTGAACGATAGCGGCGGTGCCCGCATTCAGGAAGGCGTTGCGGCGCTGGCCGGCTATACGGATGTGTTTCAAAACAATATCATTGCTTCGGGCGTTATTCCGCAAATCTCTGTCATTATGGGGCCGTCAGCCGGCGGTGCGGTTTACTCGCCGGCACTTACGGATTTTATCTTTATGGTCCGCGACAGCTCCTATATGTTTTTAACAGGCCCGGATGTTCTAAAAACTGTAACCAATGAAATTGTCACGGCCGAAGAACTTGGAGGTGCGAAAACCCACACGACTAAATCATCAGTGGCGGATGGGGCTTTTGATAATGATATGGAGGCGCTGGCGGAAATCCGGCGCCTTTTTGATTTTCTACCGCTTAATAATCGTGACGGCGTGCCGGTTCGGACGTTTTTTGACAAGCATGACCGGATTGATAATTCGCTCGATACGTTGGTGCCGGAAAATCCAAACCTGCCTTATGATATGAAAGAGCTGATCGCTAAAATCGCTGATGAAGGTGATTTTTATGAAATTCAGGCGGACTTTGCGAAAAACATCCTCACCGGATTTATCCGCATGGAAGGCCAGACAATCGGCGTTGTTGGTAACCAGCCCATGGTGCTTGCAGGCTGTATTGATAGTGACGCATCGCGCAAGGCTGCCCGTTTTGTCCGTTTCTGTGATTGCTTTAATATTCCGCTGCTCACCTTGGTGGATGTACCGGGCTTTTTGCCGGGTACGGCGCAGGAGTTTGGCGGGGTCATTAAACACGGCGCGAAACTTTTATATGCTTACGGCGAAGCGACAGTGCCCAAAGTCACCGTTATTACCCGTAAAGCTTATGGCGGGGCTTATTGTGTCATGTCGCCTAAACATCTGGGCGGCGATATTAATTATGCATGGCCGACGGCGCAGATCGCGGTCATGGGTGCTAAGGGCGCCGTTGAGATTCTACACCGTAAGGATTTGGGGGACGCGGAAAAAACCGCTGAACATATTGCCGATTATGAAGAGAAGTTTCTCTCGCCGTTTCGCGCGGCGGAGCGGGGCTATATTGACGAAGTAATCCAGCCGCGTTCCACACGTAAGCGCGTGACCCGGGCCTTCGCCCTTCTTAAGGATAAGAACCTGTCTAATCCTTGGAAGAAGCATTCGAATTTGCCGTTGTAGGATAAACTATGACGGATACAGTTTATATCCTTACAAATTCTAGTATGCCCGATTTAGTAAAAATTGGTAAGACTTCAGGAAACATACAAGATCGAATGAGGCAACTGTATCAAACGGGAGTCCCACTCCCATTTGAGTGCTTTTATGCCGCGGAAGTTGAAAGTTACGACAAGGTTGAAAAAGCTCTACATGTAGCTTTTGGGGATCATCGAGAGAATCCCAAAAGGGAATTTTTTCGAATTTCACCTGACAAACCAAAAGCTATTATAAAGCTTTTAGAGTTACGTGACGTAACTCCAAGAGATGAAGTTGTTGATACACCTGAAGAACAAAGGGCTATTAATAAGGCTAAATCAATTCGAAGCCGCTTCAAGTTTGAATTTGCCGATATACCGCTAGGTGCCGAATTGTATTCAGTATTTGGAGATCAGTACAAATGTAGCGTTGTATCGAATACAAGAGTTGAGTTTAGGGGAGAGACAACAAGCCTATCACGTTCGGCGCTGAATATTGCACATGAGGAAGGGTTTACGTGGAATGCTATTTCTGGGCCGGAATATTGGAAATTTGAGGGTGAAACACTCGACGAAAGAAGACGAAGATTAGAAGATGAACAATCGGATGACTAAAATCAAAAAAATTCTCATTGCCAATCGTGGGGAAATTGCCTGCCGTGTGATTAAAACGGCCCGCAATATGGGTATCGAAACCGTAGCCGTTTATTCGGACGCCGATAAACATGCCCTTCATGTAGAGATGGCCGACGAAGCCGTTCATATAGGGCCGCCGCCCGCCAATCAGTCCTATATTGTCATGGACAAGATACTGGATGCCATCAAGCAATCCGGCGCAGATGCGGTTCATCCGGGATATGGATTTTTGTCAGAAAATCCGGAGTTCCCCAAAGCTCTGAAAAAAATGGGTATTACCTTTATTGGTCCCAACCCCAAAGCCATCACGGCCATGGGCGATAAAATCACCTCTAAGAAATTGGCGCAGGAAGCGGGGGTTTCTACCGTGCCGGGGCATATGGGCTTGATCGAAGACGCTGACGAAGCCGTTAAAATCGCTAATAATATTGGTTACCCCGTTATGATCAAAGCATCAGCGGGCGGCGGCGGCAAGGGCATGCGTATTGCCTGGAATGATGAAGAAGCCCGCGAAGGCTTTCAGGCATCTAAAAACGAAGCGGCCGCATCATTTGGCGATGACCGTATCTTTATCGAAAAATTCGTCACTCAGCCTCGCCATATTGAGATTCAGGTATTGGGCGATAAGCATGGCAATGTGATTTATCTGGGTGAGCGGGAATGCTCGATCCAGCGCCGGAATCAAAAAGTTATCGAAGAAGCGCCCTCGCCATTTCTTGATGAAGCCACGCGCAAAGCCATGGGCGAAGAGTCTGTGGCTTTGGCCAAGGCTGTTGATTATGACAGCGCCGGTACGGTCGAGTTCATTGTAGACGGGGATAAAAATTTCTATTTTCTTGAAATGAATACCCGCCTTCAAGTCGAGCATCCTGTGACCGAACTGATCACCGGAGTTGATCTGGTTGAGGAAATGATCCGAAGCGCCCAGGGCGAAAAGCTCTCCATGAAACAAAAAGATGTACAGCTAAATGGCTGGGCCATTGAAAGCCGGATTTATGCTGAAGATCCGTTTCGTAATTTTCTGCCATCCATTGGCAGGCTTGTAAAATATCGCCCGCCCGCCGAAGGCGTAAACCGTAGCGGCGCTATCATTCGTAATGATACGGGCGTTTATGAAGGCGGCGAAATTTCCATGTATTACGATCCGATGATTGCCAAGCTTTGCACATGGGGTGAAGATCGCGGGGTGGCAATTAACGCTCAGCGTTCAGCGCTAGATAATTTTGAGCTTGAAGGCATCGGCCATAATATCCCTTTCCTGCAGGCCGTTTATGATCATGATAGGTTTGAGCGAGGCGATATCACGACGGCCTTTATTGCCGATGAATATCCTGACGGTTTTGAAGGGGCAGATATTAACTCCGGCCATGCCCGTAAAATTGCGGCTGTCTGCGCGCTGATGCATGACATTAAAGAACACCGGGCTGCGGAAATTTCAGGTGCTCTGCCTAATCACAAGCGTCATATCCCGGATATCTGGTCTGTTGAGCTTAAGGTCAGCAATGATGAGGTTTATCATTACACTGCCGATATTAACGGTGAAGAGGGTCTGCGGACCATCATCATGGATGATGAGGGCGATAAGGCCGCGCTTGAGCTGGAAGTCATGACCGGGTGGACGCCGGGGCAGACTTTGGTACGTGCAAGTGTCGATGCGGCAACTTTTAATTTTCAGGTTCAGCCGATTTCAGAAGGTTTTAAAGTCTGGCACCGGGGCGTGGAATATAAAGCCGCAATCCGCAATCCGCGTGCGGCTGAGCTGGCCAGGCTCATGCCTGTGAAAATTCCGCCCGATACCTCGAACCTTCTACTCTGCCCTATGCCGGGTGTGATCGTCTCAATCATGGTCGAAGAAGGTCAGGAAATTATGGATGGACAGGCGCTGGCCATCGTCGAAGCCATGAAGATGGAAAACACATTACGAGCCGAGAAAAAAGCGGTTGTCAAAAAGATCAATGCCGCGCCCGGCGATAACCTCGCCGTTGATGAAGTCATCATGGAATTTGAATAGTCTGGATAAGGCGGTTTTTACTCTTCACAAGAGCCTATAAGGTTGCTAAAGGGCCGCTTCCTCAATGTGCGGCCGTGGCGGAATTGGTAGACGCGCAGCGTTGAGGTCGCTGTGGGGTAAAACCCGTGGAAGTTCGAGTCTTCTCGGCCGCACCATTATTCCCTTAAAAATAGGCCT
>JAHDGM010000062.1 GCA_020627655.1 Hellea sp. | reverse complement strand
AGCTCGAAAGCGCCCTTCTCCCAAATCAGTTAAAATAACTTCCGATAAAATCGATCGCGCTTCCCGTGCAAAGAAACAAGACATGGATAAGCGGAGCTGACATCGCCTTAGATACTCCGGCGTTTATAGTTGATGACCCAGGCATCAGCCCATTCATCCTCAGCTTTGGCTTTTCCCTGCCACCGCCATACCAGACTATCCTTATTGATGTCTTCCCAGATCATCCTGCGATATGGCCCCTGACCGCCAATGCGTTCCATATCAAGCTTAAACGTACCATCAGCTTGTGGCCCGCCGTAAAGTGAGAAAAACCCACCCTGATCATCAACCCAGGCCTGTCGCCACATTTTTGCCGGTTTATGATATGTCGAAACACTCATCCCCTTAAACTGCATGCTCGGTGCACCATTGAAGTTTTCCATGATCACACAATTATCGAATGGAGAGCGGGTAATCACATTGCGTCCCTGCCCGATCATTCCGTCGGCTTGCTTCCACGTCAAGTCCCAATCTCCGACCCAAAAATCAAGCTGCCTGTATTCTGCATCCGTGCAGTTTCCAATGGCTGCTTCGGTTGCCGTTGGAAATGATTGAACTTCATTTGCTGGCGCACTAACATCGCTGCAGCCCATAGCGACACTCGCTGTCAGCATTAAGCCATACCATATTTTATTTTGCATTCTTCTACCCTCCCTCGTAATGAACTATAATAAATTACGGATAAGCAAAAGAAAATGCATATTGTTGAAGAGCTGATTGCGGAGCGGGCAACACGCCTAATGTCCCGTAAGCGGCTGTTTAAATTTCTGCGTCCGCTTTTATACCGGGTTCTCGCTTATGACGCCGCTGTTTTTCTAGCGGATGCCATCCGCCCAAAGACGGGCAAAGAAGCCTTTGACATGGTAGCCAGACATATTGAACCCAGAACGGCCGTAACAGGTCTCCAGCACCTTCCTACGACAGGGCGGTGTATCGTTATAGCCAATCACCCCACAGGACTGGCTGATGGATTAGCTGTCTTCCAAGCCATCCGCGACAGGAGGCTCGATCATGTCTACTTGGCAAATGCCGACGCGCTTCGCGTTATCCCAAACGGCGAAGATATAATTATACCCGTTGAATGGGTTCATGAAAAACGAACGGTTGCAAAAACAAGAGCCACGCTGGCCAGAACTCGCAAAACACTTGCAGATGAAGGCTGTATTGTCATTTTCCCCTCGGGACGATTAGCCAAAATGACATTTAAAGGACTAATCGACCAATCCTGGGAAAGCTCTGCTGCCATGCTCGCCAAAAAATATAACGCTCCTGTTATTCCGCTTCAGATCAAAGCGCGAAATTCCTGGCTCTATTACGTCCTAGCTAAGCTCAATACTGAACTAAGAGACATCACGCTTTTCCACGAACTATTAAACAAAAAAGGCCAGACATTTCGGCTGACCTTTGGTGAACCTATTTTGCCTAGCGCCCTTTCCAAAAATGCTGATCAAGCCACAAAATTCATCCGGGATATTGTTGAAAACCTCTAACGCATGAATTGATCTCGCGCAGACAGAACCCTCGAGCGCTAACATTGGAAACAATGAAAGTGGAACGGAGAAAACTGCGTGCTTATGTTGCCCCAAAACCAATTAGAGAACGAGTAAGTGTTGAATGCCTTAAGCCCGCTCAACCATCATCTTCTTTACCTCAGCAATAGCCTTGGCTGGGTTTAAGCCCTTAGGACAAACATTTGCACAGTTCATGATGGTGTGGCAGCGATAGAGCTTGAACGGATCCTCAAGATCATCCAATCGCTTGGACGTATCTTCATCGCGGCTATCCACCAACCAGCGATAAGCTTGCAATAGAGCTGCTGGCCCAAGATAGCGGTCACCATTCCACCAATAACTCGGGCAAGACGTCGAACATGACGCGCACAAAATACATTCATAGAGACCATTGAGTTTTTCACGGTCTTCCGGGCTTTGTTTAAATTCTTTTTCAGGCTCAGCTTCGGATGTATGCAGCCAAGGTTCAATCGACGCATATTGCGCATAAAATTGCGACAGATCCGGTACAAGATCGCGTACAACCGGCATGTGCGGCAGCGGTGAAATTGTAATCGTATTGCCGCCGCCTACTTCATCAATACCCTTTGTACAGGCAAGTGTATTCCGGCCGCCAATATTCATGGCACATGATCCGCAAACACCTTCACGACAAGAACGACGGAATGACAAAGTCGGGTCAATTTCGTTTTTGATCTTGAAGAGAGCATCCAAAACCATTGGTCCGCATTCGTCCAAATCAATCTGATATGAGTCCCAACGCGGCCCCTGCCCGTCAGCAGGGTCATAACGGTAAATTTTAAATGTCTTCATCCGTTTGCCGGATGATATGGCCGGCCAGTCCTTACCCTTGGACAGTTTTGAGTTTTTCGGCAAAGATAGCTGGACCATGAAAAGCCTTAATACAAATCAGTTTGGAAGCTGTATAGCCTGCACATCTTTAAATGCGAAGGAACAATTTAGCCTGATTTTGTATTTTTTGTCGCGGTAACTTAATGGGAAACTCGTAATTCAGACAGGCTGGCCGCAATTTGCTTGAAAGCAGGAGCCAATTCAGCTGAGCTTGCAACAGAAAAATACTTTGACGGTTGACTGGCACAGCTTCGCATCATGTTTTGTGTGTTTGTATCATCAAGCTCAAAGGTTATTGTATAAACCACGATTTTCTTAGCTTTAGCGGCACTGCAAACCTCAAGAAGTTTATTGTCCAAGGCTTCTTTCACATTCTTTCCAGATAAGCGCTCGCGCCCTGTAACAGCTGGTTCTCCCAGGAATCCAAAAGGACTATAGCCTGACTTGAAAGACGAGCCGCTCTGTCCCCCCATTGTCTGCTGACCATCTGTCAGAATCACCATGGCTTTAGTTGTATTTTTGTCACCATATGGACGTCCTTCTGTAAAGGGCGCATTGGGAGAAACCAGACGAAAGCCCCAACTTGCTCCATTAGCTATATTGGTCCAACCTGAAGCATTCATGTTGCGAATACCGCGCCGTATGGCCCCTTCATTATTCGTAAGGGGCGTTACTTCACGCCGGGGATCACAAGATGTATCGCTCCGCTCTGCAGGGCCTTTTCCGGAAAATGACACGGAATTGTACTTGCTGACGTCACGTAAACGCTGAATTGGGTCACCGGCAACGTTCTCGGCCACATAGGAATATGCACGGCCATCATTATCAGCCATGTCCGGATGAAAAGCCGGTTGGAATAATGTATCAGGTTGGCTAGTATCTGGCGCGGTGTCATCTACATCATAAGGCGGCAGACGGTTTTCCACGCAGCCATCCCAATTAACCCCCATCTGACTGTAAAGGTTCATACGGCTAACGGCACGATCAAAGTAAATCTGATTTTGCGGGGAAGCTCCTGACATGTCGAGCCAAGCAGGGTCGAAACTATCTTTCCCCACATTCACCCAAGCTGAAAACGGCACTAGGCCAATCTGCGTCACAGCCCTCGCCTTGGGTTCTTCGTAAAGAATATCCACCAAATCATTTGATGCCTGTTTCAAAGCCCGCATTTTGCGCCCGCGCATTGAACCCGTGTTGTCCAAAACAAGTGCCAAGTCTAAGTTTTGAAATGTCTGGTTCACAGTAGAATTCACGCCTACAGTGATATCATCCATACCCAGTATACCACCAAATACCGTAGGAATTACGCGCTGCAGACTTACATTTGCCGTCCCGTTACTATTGACGATATTTAAAACCTGATACTTATCAGCATCAGCCCCGTAATGGTTAGCCAGATATGCATTGGCCAAACTTGTCAACCGAGCTGGGTTAGTCTCTTTATTCTTCACAGCCATCAAAGCAATAGCGTCTGATACACTCTGCAATTCGGATTTCGATTTATGAGCAGCCGTTATATCAATTGAAATGGCCATCCCACCTATAAGAAGGCTCGAGACGAGCGCCGTGATGATGGCAAATTGTCCGCTACTATCCTGTAGATAGCGTTGAGTTGTACATTTAAAAAAATCACGAAGCGGCATGACGCTCTCCCAAAGAGAATTTGCATCATCCGCTGCATTACTATGGCCAACACCTTTAGATTGTCGCGATTTGAAGCATCAAGCCGGAAAATACGGTAAATAAAACTTTAATTTTTCACCTAAAAACACTGCAGCCAATTATTCCTGAGGCAATATATGATATGATACAGCGTTTTTCCTTTGAAAGACTTGCTTTGCCACAGCTTTTACATCATCCAACGTCATGTTTTGATACGCATTATGTCGCCGCCTGTGCCGCTCCAGGCGCTCAACATCAGTTTGCGATTGCGCAATGATTCCCATCCAATAACCATTGCTTTCCAGGGTTTCTTCTATGGATTCACGAATAGGCCTGATGGCGCGCTCAAATAAATCCTGATCGATATTTCCATTACTAAAGCTCTCAGCAAGAGCATGAATGCGAGCTTCTGCCTTGTCTATATCCTCTGGGCTCACCTCAATGGACGCTGCCATATAGCCATAATCAGGATAAATTCTCGGCAAGCTGGAGTAAGCCGACGGTGAATAGGTCGCACCTAGATCTTCGCGCAGTTCATCCGTAAGGCGTATTTTGAACATGGAAGAAAGAACATTAATGCGGCGAACAATCATATCATCCCGGCCATCTGGTGCAGGCCAGTAAACCCGCAATAATGATGTACCGGATTCTCCCGCATGAGTGAGTATTGTTGGGCGAGTTTGGCCTTTGGGGAAACTGAGCTTAGTCATCATCTCGGACGGCTCAATAATTGCCGCAGCAACAGGTGGTAATGTCCCAAATGTTCTTGCAACTTCTCTTATTACTATCTCCGGATCAATGTCACCGACAACGCCAATCTCGATTAATCGATCAGGCACCGCCTCATCCATCCAGGCTTTGAAGTCGCTCAGACTAGCCCGCTGCAAATCTTCTTCAGCAGGCACGCCAAAACGCGGATTACCGGAACGGATCAGGCGTTCAACATCCCTTGCCGCTACGCCTCCCGGTGTGGAATCCAGCGTAGGATAATAGGAACTTATGAATTTATCATAGCGCGCTTCGGCCTCTGGCCGATACCCAGGCGCTTTGTAATAGGCCAGCATGAGGTTCATTTGTTCCGGAAGATCATCAGGCGTCGTAGAACCGCTCATGAACAACTGTTTCGTTCCCATATCAAACCCTGCTCCAACTGATTTTCCGGCCATTAGAGTGCGAATATCATCAGCTGAATGCGCCGCTAGCCCTCCCAGCGAAAGAGCGTTAGATGACAACCAGCGCAGACCTAAATTATCTTGTGGTAGAAAAAGCTCTCCCTGACCATAAGCGACCTGAATAGACATAACACCCTTTTGATAGGGTGTTTTTTTCATATTCAGCCGCACACCGTTTTCGAAAACAACCTGTTCGAAATCAATATCTTCAACTGTTTGGCGACTCTTCACCTGACCAGGCTTGCCAAACTCTGTATAGGCAAAGACACCGGCGTCAGTCGCAATGTTAGCCGTAACGTCCACAGCCTGACTTGCCTGCAAAGCGCTTAAAATTGTGGTTTCAGCATCTTCAATAAAGGCCGGTGTAGACAAATAGATTTGCGGGTTTTCGTAACCCTCCCAATTAAGTTTAAACGCCTTATGAACCGCTTCGGGCGTTATTTTATCGGCGTAACTCTCAAAACGCTCGAGATTATAGGCCGGATTAGTCATCACATTGTCCCCGCTAAAACTGCCTAAAATTTGACGCGCCAATGATGGTGTTCTGCGCGTTTCCATCCTCTCGACGGATACTTTCAAAGATTGGCGCGTATTGGCCAATTGCTCATTCAGTTCAGCCTCCGTGAATCCGTATTTATAAGCCTTGCGGAGTTCTTGTTCCGCCGTCGCGAGCGCTTCTGCCCATTGTTCAGGTTGGGCGCTCATGGAAACACTGGAAATTTTGACATTATCATAGGCTGTTGATGTCCCTGCCCCTCCTGAAATAAAGGCTGCATCCGTTGTTTGCGCCAAAGCCGCCAAACGACGCGATAAAATGCGGTTGCCCAGGGATTCGATATAAAAATCTCGACGGTTTTTTAGATTATCGGGCCGCAAATCAGGCTTGGACATCACATTTAAGGCAATCGAAGTCTGTATTTCTGGATCCGTATAATAAACCGCTTCTGTCCCGCGTGATCCTTGAGTTCCAACTTCACGACTTGCGAGCGCTTCTCCGCTTGCAGACCAATCCTCGAAATATTCTGCTATTTTTTCTGCGGCAAAATCTGTTTCAAAATCACCAACTAAAACAATGAAGGCATTCTCCGGCCTATAATACCCTTCATAAAACGCCCTGAACTGTTCTGGCGTAACCTTATTGATAGTATCTTCGGTCCCAATAGGTAGACGATCCGGAATAATGGTATCGCGGAAATAGTAAGATAGCTGTGCTATGGATGCATTATAGGCAGGACTGCTACGGGCCCGCTTTTCAGCCAGAATAACTCCGCGCTCTTTTTCGATCGCCTCACTGTCTAAAGTCAGTTTGGATGCTGTTTCGCGCATGATGAACAGACCCTCATTGAGGATATCTTCATTGGCTTCAGGTAATTCCAGTTGATATATGGTTTCATCAAAGCTGGTAGAAGCATTTGTATCAGCTCCAAATGCCAGACCATATTTTTCGAGACGTTTTATCATCTCGCCTTCAGGGATATTTTCAGATCCGTTAAAGGCCATATGCTCAAGAAAATGGGCTAAGCCCCGAGTTTCTTCGGTTTCATTAAGTGAACCTGTATCAATGCGCATCAATAATGACGCTGTATTTGATGGCGTCGCATTGTGCATAACCGCAAACCGCAAACCGTTTTCAAGCCGGCCATACTGAACCAAGGCTTCAGGCGTTAGATCACTGGCTTGATGCGGGAAGTAAACAGGTTCATTGACCTTAGCCTTACAGCCCCCCAGGCATAAAAGCGTCATTAAAACCAGACGCATAAAGAAAGCTGAATCGAACATAGACATACCCACAATTGCTAAAAGATGTGGTGACAAATTCACCCGCTTAAAACAAGCTGTTTATGCCCCTAAATTCAGTAATGCCGGATCACCGCCTTGCGCAGTAATATTATTGGAAATTGAAACCTCGGTGGCAAACCTCGCAACATAGTGCGGTCCACCTGCCTTAGGGCCAGTTCCTGACAACCCCAGCCCGCCAAATGGCTGAACACCTACAACCGCGCCAATGATGTTGCGATTGATATAGACATTACCCGCCGGAACTAATGATTGTATTTGCTCGGCGAAGCTTTCCAGACGGCTGTGAACCCCCAATGTGAGCCCATAGCCTTTACTCGCAAATTCAGCTGCAAGCTTTGCAAGGGTTTTACGTTTGTAGCGCACTACATGTAAAATAGGCCCAAACATTTCATGCTCAAAATCTTCAAGCGATTTGGCTTCAATCAGGGTTGGCGGCATAAAATATCCGCTCCTGCACTCTGCCGGAATAACGCACTGTTTTCGCAGTTTCATAGACTTGGGCAATGTGTTCACATATTCCTGCAACCCTGCCAAGGCCTGCGCATCTATCACAGGCCCGACATCAGTTTTTACCAAAGCGGGATTTCCAATTTCCAGGCAATCCATCGCTCCTTCAAGACCGTCGATAATGTGGTCAGCCGTTTCATCTGGTAAGAATAATATCCTGAGAGCTGAACATCGCTGTCCGGCCGCGTTAAACGCGGATGCTACAACATCATCCATGACCTGCTCTCTAAGCGCAGTAGTATCCACAAACATGCCGTTAAGCCCGCCTGTTTCTGCAATCAAAACCGGAATGGGTCCATCTTTGCTTGCCAGAGTCCGGTTTATGATCTTGGCTACAGTCGTTGAACCTGTGAAACAGACCCCGGCAATATCCGGAAGCACAACCAATTGTGCGCCAACTGTCTCACCCAGCCCTGGCAATAGATGCAGAACATCCACCGGAAGACCAGCCTTATGGAACAGCTCTACTGCCTTGAATGCTACAAGCGGAGTTTGTTCGGCCGGCTTTGCCAGTACCGTATTCCCCGCCGCTAATGCGGCCATGATTTGCCCGACAAATATGCCTAATGGAAAGTTCCACGGACTAATACACACAAAAACGCCGCGACCTTTTAAAAGAAGTTGATTTGTCTCACCAGCGGGTCCGGGCAACACTTTAGGACTCTCGAAATTTTGAGCAGCCTCATTGGAGTAATACCTAATAAAATCAATAGCTTCCCTAACTTCATTAATGCCATCTTCGAAACATTTACCTGCTTCGCTAGCAATTAATGTCACATATTCAGGGAGAGCCTCCTGCAATGCATCCGCCATGTCATTTAGTATTTTGGCGCGCGCAGCACCACCCATTGCGTCCCATTTTGGATAAGCTTTCCTAGCCGCAGCATGAGCCGAATCAACATCCTTATCCGTAGCCCAAACAACCTCCCCAACCACTTCCCCCGAAAAGGGAGACCTAACATCTTCAGAACTGCCTTTAATGGTTTTCCCGCTGATAATTGGTCCGGCTTTAACATAAGACACGTCTTGCGCCAGAGCCTGCATATCTCGAATTACGCTGTCCTGGAAAATATCCATTCCAGTGGAATTTTTACGCCCCTGCCCAAACATATCTATCGGAAGCGGAATTTGAGCATGCCGTATAGCCGGAATATGGGCAAAGGGCGATCTTGCCACCTCTTCAGGCGGCACGTTTTCATCCAAAAAGCGGTGCACAAATGAGGTATTCGCTCCGTTTTCAAGTAATCTTCGGACTAAATAAGGCAATAGATCTTCATGAGCACCAACCGGAGCATAAATTCTGACAGGTCTTTCAGGTTCAACTGCGCGAAATAAGGCATCCCCCATGCCGTGAAGACGTTGAAATTCAAATGCAGCGCCTGTTTCAGCCATATATTGAATGGCAGCTACTGTGTGGGCGTTATGAGTTGCAAACTGCGGATAAATGGCATCTCCCGCTTCAAGTAAGATGCGCGCACAGGCTAAATAAGACAAGTCCGTCGTCGACTTTCGGGTCCAGACCGGATAATCAGGATGAGCTTCAATCTGGCTATGTTTTATCTCACTATCCCAATAAGCGCCTTTAACAAGGCGGATCATTAGGCGGCAATTTGTTTCCTGTGCTAATGTTATCAGTTTGCGGCAAACCTCACGAGCACGCTTTTGATAAGCCTGAAGCGCCAACCCAAGACCTTGCCATCCCTGAAGGCTAGGCTCACGCATTAATTTTTCTAGTAATTTCAATGATATAACAAGCCTATCAGCCTCCTCAGCATCCAGGCAAAAATTAATATCGCCAGCCGCAGCAACCTCTGCCAGCTCAAGTAATGATGGGTAAAGCTCTTCCATCACGCGCTTTTCATGCAAAGCATCATATCTGGGATGAAGCGCCGATAGTTTGACCGAAATTCCGTGAATCGATTCCGGGTTGGATTTCTCTTTACGAACACCGCCGCGTGACGCACTTAAGGCATGAATCGCATCTAGATAGGCCGCGTGATAACGTTTGGCATCAGCCATTGTTCGCGCGCCCTCACCCAGCATATCAAACGAACACAAACCCTCATCATCATATAGACCCAGCTTTTCGGATCGTTCAATGGCCGCGTCGATAGTGCGCCCGACTACAAACTGCTCTCCCATAATCCGTATAGCCTGCATCATGGAAGCGCGAATGACCGGTTCACCGAGCTTTCGAGTCATATTATGCATGAATGAACCAAGATCAGCCTTGGCATTCTCATCTACATCAACAATTTTCCCGGTCAGCATCAAACCAAGGGTCGAAGCATTTACCAGCCAACTGTCAGACTGACCCTGGTGGCTGCTCCATTCTCCTGAACTGATCTTTTCGGCGATGAGTTTGTCTGCAGTAGCTGCGTCAGGAACCCGCAAAAGCGATTCTGCAAGACACATCAGAGCAAGGCCCTCTTTATTGGAAAGACCGAACTCTTCTAAAAATGTCTCCATTAATCCCTTACGGTGAGTTTGAAGTCGGGCTTTGCGAACATATTCAACCGCCTTTGCATCGACAACTTCTATATCGGATGGAGAAAAAGCGATTAGCTCCGGTAAATCAGCCGCTGATGCCGCTTCATCCTGAAACTTAATCTGATCTATATCTGACCAGTTCGTCATAAAACCTCCAAGAGCACTCATTTCCCTGTATATCGCTCATAGAGAATTGTACATTAGAGATTATCACCAATATTATAGATTTTTACCTCTTTACCCTCCATTTTCGGGAATATTTATCCAGTCAGCCTTCATTCATAAACCACTGAATAAGCAGGGTTTAACTATGAATCGGGGTTAGGGCTTGCCTATCCAAATCTATAAGGTTAGAAGCCGCCAAATTCGCGGAAATAAAACACGCTAAAGGGAACATTAATGTCAGCCATTGAAGTCGAAAAACCACGCGAAATCGTCGTGTTCGACTTTGATGGTACAATTACGACCAAAGACACGTTTGCCCTGTTTTTACGCTACTATGCCGGTTTCACGAAATGGCTATTTAATATCCTGCGCCTCCTCCCGATTTTCGCCCTATATGGCCTTCGGATTATTGATCGCAACCGGGTGAAGTCACATGTCATTCAAAGGTTTTTTTCAGGTGCACCCGTTGAGGATCTGAACCTACAAGCCGAAAAGTTCGCGCAAGACGTGATTCCGACCCTGATCAGGCCCGGCGCTAAGGCAGCCTTAGAGGCCAAAAAAGAGCACTCAGAGTCTTTATATATATGCAGCGCTTCTATCGCCCCTTATTTACGGGCCTGGGGGAAAGCAGAAAATATCCACAATATACTGGCCACAGAGCTAGAGCAGGAGAATGGTATTTATACTGGCCGAATCAAAGGCTGGAATATTTGGGGGGAAGGCAAAGTTCGCCGTATTTTAGCCGAATTTGCGCCTCACACAGTAAAAATAGCAGAAGCTTATGGTGATAGCAGAGGAGATAAAGAGATGTTACACGCCGCAGAAGTGTCTTATTGGCGACCTTTTCGCCTAAATGCACATCAATGATTGAAATTCCATTTTAATAGATTAAGAAGGAACTAACGCCTAGCCAAGCCATAAAGGATTGGTTAAGGTGCACGTATAGCTGTGTCTAGCAGTTGATTGTTAAAAAACAGAGTTTGGGGGTTTTCGAAATGAAACGTACTCTATTATTGGCCGCAAGTGCCGTGGTGCTAACCGCACCAACCATCGCCCAGGAGTTACCACCAGGTGACCCACGTCCGGGTGAATGTTTTGCCC
>JAHDGM010000061.1 GCA_020627655.1 Hellea sp. | reverse complement strand
CAATTTCTTGAGTTCCATGAAATTCCCCCAAGATCACTATATCTTTAGAGTAAACGTGACTATGGCGCGGGCTTTTCTGTGAACATGCCAACAAAGAAAGAGATACAATAAATATGCAGCAAATTTTAATATTTGAAAATTTGAAACCGCCTTTTCGGACTTTCATGGGTTCTACCTTTCAACTTAACAACAATATTCAGATAACTGGGTATTCTTCGAATGAGGTCTTTCGATATAAACTTATAAGAGCATACCCATTCGTATCGTCATTATTCTAGTGTTTGGAAAGAGTTGTCTAGAGGATGCAGTTGCGAGCGGCTTATTTTGGGCGTCTTTAGCCTCTAGCCTTCGTCCGCTCTGCCCCAACTAGGCCATAATCTCAGCACCTAATCACCGCCAATAGTCGGGTTCGTGAACCACGCGCCATTTGCCGATTACAAAGACAGCATCAAAGCGTAAGTCTAAACCCTGAAGATGGGGGCGCTGATCTATATAGATTTCCATGGTCCGCTCGATACGGTTTTGCGAAGCATATGAAATTGACTCGCGCGCCTGTTCCAGATTTTGCCGCGCTTTAACCTCAACGGCGACGAGCAGCTTGCCTTTGCGCGCTATCAGGTCAACTTCACCGGCCCGGATTTTAAAGCGGCGCTCTATGATGCGGTAGCCTTTCAGCATCAAATATAAGGCCGCTAGATTTTCTGCGCGGCGGCCCAGTTTCTCGCGTCTTTGCCGTTCAGACTTAGCCATCGCTTTTTAATTTTAACGCCCGTTGATAGACATCCCGTTTAGCCCAGCCGGAAAGCTCGGCAATTTCAGCGCTTGCCCGTTTTGCGCCCAGTTCCGGCAGACGCACCTTCAATTCTTCATCAACAGCCTTTTCGTCCCAATGCGCTTCGCCTTGTGGCGGGGCCACCAAAACCACAATCTCCCCTCTGGGCGGGTCATCTTTGACACTGACCATTAATTCCGAAAGTCTGCCCCGGCGGATTTCTTCATATTTTTTTGTCAGCTCCCGGGCGATAACAGCTGGCCGATCTCCCAAAACTGTTTGCATATCCGACAGGCTGTCAAAAACGCGGTGACCACTTTCAAAAAATATCAAGCTTGCTTTTATGTTTGATAATTCGCCTAGAGCGGTTTTCCGGGCGGTCGTTTTTGACGGTAAAAACCCTTCGAACAAAAACCTGTCTGTTGGCAGGCCTGCCGCCACTAAGGCGGCCAGAGGCGCTGATGCGCCTGGCAGCGGAATCACATTATGCCCCTGCTCTATAACGGCGCGAACCAGTTTAAACCCAGGATCGGACACTAATGGCGTTCCGGCGTCACTGACCTGAGCAATAACTTCACCGCTGGATAACCAGTCCATGACTTTCGGGAGCATTTTTGCCACATTATGGTCATGATATGCCGTTAAAGGCGTGTCGATATCATAGGCGGATAAGAGCTTACGGGTTTGACGCGTGTCTTCAGCCAATATGCGGTCAGCCGAACGCAAAACATCCAGCGCGCGCAGAGTGATATCGCGCAGATTGCCAATTGGCGTGGCGACCACGTAAAGACCAGGTGAAAAAAAACTTTCCCCTGATGCGAGAAATGATTGCGAAGCAGAAGTCGGGCTTATAGGTTCGGATTCAGACATAACAAAACTTAAGATGCAGGAAAGCGTTATGACAGGGAAAAATCGGTTTGAACAGACTGGACGAACATTACGGTGGCTGAGCCTTTCGGCTGCTGTTATGACGCTCGCCGCTTGCACCACAACGCCCATGCCGCAGCAAACACCACCGCCTGGTCCTGTCGCGCAAATTCCTGCACCCGAACCCGTCGTCACCACTCCGGAACCTGTTATTGAGCAGCCGCAAGAACCGGTTATCAAAACGCCGGAACAAGTCATCGAACAAACCATTACCCGTGACGGTATCACGCCTCCGCATATGGCCGGCCGTGACCTCAAACGCATGGCGTTGCTCCTGCCTTTTTCAGCCAAATCATCCCGGCTTCGCGAAGAAGCCGCGTCCATGTTAAAAGCGGCTGAACTGGCGGTCTTTAACCGGGACGAGGCCGATGTGGTCTTGATAGCGCTTGATACAGCCGGGACAGAAAGCGGCGCAGCGTCAGCGGCTGAGGCAGCGCTGAATTCCGGCGTTGATGTTATTCTTGGCCCCGTTTTGTCACGTTCGGTTTCCGGCGCCGCGCGCCGCGCCCGCTCCAAAGATGTGCCTGTGATCGCTTTTTCAACAGACCAGACAGTTGCCGGGAACGGTACTTATCTTTTGAGCTTCCCGCCCGAAGCGGAAGTTCAGCGCGTCGTGGATTATGCAACCGCCACAGGCGCAACACGTTTTGCGTTTCTGGGCCCGCAAAGCGAATATGGTCGCCGCGTGCAAAACGCCTATCAATCCGCAATACGCCAAAATGGCGCAACTCTGACGGCCAGCGAGAGTTACTCTGGGAACGATATCACGGTGATGCAGGGCCCGGCACGGAAAATGGCTGATGCCTATAAAGCTCATGATCGCACTAGCAGTTCAAGCGGACGACAGTTCTTCGAAGCCCTCATTTTACCGGAAGGCGGAACACCGCTACGCTCACTCGCGCCGCTTATGCCCTATTATGATATTGACCCGGATCAGGTTCAATTCATGGGCACGAGCCGCTGGCACAATGATGACGTGGTGCGCGAACCTGCTCTTAACGGCGGGATTTTTGCCGGGCCTGACAAAGATGCCCGCGAAGGGTTTGTACAATCCTATGACCGCCAATTCGGAGAAGACCCCAGCCGCTTGGCATCTCTGGCTTTTGACGCCGTGAATGTGGGTGCCATTATTGCGGACGGAACCGTTCGAACGCGGCGAAAACGGGCCGAAGATGAAGCCGGTTTTTTTGGCGCTGACGGACTGGTCCGTTGGGGCAGTGATGGACGCCCCGAACGGGGACTTGCCGTGTATCAAATACAAAACGGCCGTTTTGTAATTATTGATCCAGCACCGCGCACAGCGCCCGGCCCAACTTAAGCGCCTCAGGCTTTATCAGCCTGCTGTATTCCCAGATATACGGCCTTGGCGATTGAGCGCGCAACGCAGCGCGCGGCAGCCGCTCCAAGTTCCGCCAGATGGGGCGGCGATTCACAAACTTTATCCCCCGTGGATAAAGCGAAAATCGTATCGCCATCTAATGGCGTATGGGCCGGCTGAACTGCCATGGCGACACCATCTTGTGCCATGATTGCAAATCTGCGCAGTGAACGCTGACCCAGTTTCGCATCTGTTGCCACAGCGCCAATAATTGTCGCCTGTCCAGCATGTTTTAGAAATTCAAGTTTAGTATCTTTTGCTGGTCCCGGTTTGTAATCTATAGGCGGACGAACGCCGCCAAACTCTCCATCCTTTTCATAGGGCCAGGCCCAGAAACAATTTGTGCCGGGCATAAAAGGAGATCCTACAGGATTGGCCGCTATCAAGGCACCAACAGTTATGTCGCCAACCTTTTCCGACGCACTGCCCAGACCCCCCGGGTAAAGGCCTGCCGACGCCCCATAACCGGCACCTGCGCGCCCTTGATGGAACCTTTCTGATGCCGCGTTACAAGCCGCAAAGCCCAGCCCTCTAAAAGGGGGGTTATTACCCCAGTTTTTGTCACCGCCATTAGCATTGTCAAATAAAATGGCTGCAGGCACAATTGGCGAAACTGGGATTGGCGCCGGCCCGGCCTTGTAGCCTCGGCCTTTTTCTCCAAGCCAAGCCGTTACCCCATCGGCCGCCGCAAGACCATAAACAGACCCCCCCGCCAGAACGACCGCATCCACGGAATCGACGAGACTGGAACTGCCCATAGCATCTGTTTCTCTGGTACCCGGACCGCCGCCCCGAACATCCACGGCGCAGCGCACTGACCGATCCGGGAGGATAACTGTTACGCCTGTTTTGACTTTCTCGTCATAGGCATGGCCAATTTTGAGCGCCCCCGCGTCCAAAATAGATCCGCTCATTTCACAATACTCCATTGTCCCGCGCCCTTTATGGTTTAAAGGTAGAATCTAAACATTGGAGACATAAATGAAAGCGCTTTCTGGACTCATTTTCTCGGCCGCCCTGATTTTGACGGCTTGTAAAAGCGATAATCCATCCACAAAAGTCCTAACGCCGAATGATTTTCCAATTACGAAAACTACGGCTACTGCCCCCGGCATGGTCGCCGCCGCTAACCCTCATGCTGTAGAAGCTGGACTTGAAATTTTGCGAGAGGGCGGCTCCGCTGTAGACGCGGCAATAGCGGTACAAACCGTATTAGGGCTGGTCGAGCCGCAAAGTTCCGGCATTGCCGGAGGGGCCTTCATGATTGTCTATGACAATCAAACCGGTGATGTTTGGTTTTATAATGGCCGCGAAACAGCTCCCGCCGGCGTTACGCCGGAAATGTTTCTGGACGAAACCGGAAATCCTATTCGCTATTTCGAAGGCATAACTTCAGGACGTGCCACAGGCGTCCCGGGTGTTATGATTATGCTTGACCTCGCCCATAAAGATTACGGAAAAATCAACTGGGCCAAATCATTTGAACCGGCCATAAACTTGGCTGAAAACGGGTTTGAAGTCAGTCCCCGTCTGGCAGGACTTATTAAACGGGCCGCAGGGTTTGGATTTGGACGACAAGAAACCGTCAAAAATTATTTCTTTGATCAAGACGGTAATCCTCATGAAATCGGATTTTTACGCGATAACCCTGCCTATGCGGAAACTTTAAAATCCCTTCAAAAGAACCCTCGGGCTTTATTGGAACCCCCAATCGCCAATCAGATCATTGCCGTAACGCAGGAAGAGCCCCTCCCCGGTACAATGACTCTGGCCGACATGGCCGCCTATCACGCCCAAAAAGAAAAAGCGCTCTGCGGCACCTATAGAGACTACACGCTTTGCGGAGCGCAGCCACCCTCATCCGGCGGTATCGCGGTTCTCTCAATTTTAGGCCAGCTTGAAAGTTTTGATATGGCTGAACTTGGCAATTCTTTAAGTGGATGGCACGCTTTCGCGGAAGCGAGTTTTCAGGCCTATGCAGACCGGGATCAATATGTTGCCGATGATGATTTTGTTACCGTTCCCACACACGAAATGCTGGATAAAGATTATATGAAATCCCGCGCGGCAAATATTTCAATGGACAGCATTATATCAGACGTCCAAGCTGGCAATCCTGTTGCTTTCACGCGCGGTAAAGATGCCACGCCGGATAGTCCGGGCACGTCTCATTTCACCATTATTGATAAAACGGGTCTGACTGTATCCATGACCACAACGGTTGAAAGCGTCTTTGGCAGTCAGCGCATGGTTGGCGGTTTTATGCTGAATAATCAGCTGACGGATTTCTCGTTTAAAACCCATGATGACAGCGGCAATCCAATTGCCAATGCGCCCGCACCTGGTAAACGCCCGCGCTCATCCATGGCGCCCATGATTGCCTTTGGCCCTGATGGGCGGCTGGCTTTTACCACAGGGTCACCAGGCGGCAGCTCGATCATTGCTTATACAGCTAAAACTATTATCGGCATGGTGGATTGGGGGCTTTCTCCGCAAGAAGCCATTGAACTTCCTAATGTAATTGCCCGTAACGGTTCTATCCGGCTCGAAGAAAATAAACTTGATGCTGATATTATTACAGGTCTTGAAACTCTCGGACACAAAGTGGTGCGCAGCAAGGGTGAAATAAGCGGCCTGCATATCATAAAGCGTAATCCGGATGGCAGCTATACGGGCGGTGCTGACCCGCGTCGCGAAGGCATCGCTAAATCTGAATGACCCGAACAGCCGTCATTCTTGCTGGAGGACAAGCCCGCCGTTTTGGCGGGCAGGACAAAGGCGAAATTGAATTTGATGGCCGCCGATTATTTGATCATGTCTATCAGCGTGTTTCCACGCAGGTGGATCAAGTATTTATTTCCGGACACCATAATTATAATAGCGACCTCGAGAATATTCCTGATCTTGACACAGGCCCCAAAGGACCGCTGGCGGGACTTTATGCAGCCATGACAAAACTGCGCGGCAGAGATGGGTTTTTAACCGTGCCAATTGACGGGCCGTTTTTACCAAAAAATTTATATGATCGATTGTCCGGCTTGGAATCGTCTATTTCGCAAGGACCTGAACGTATTCATCCAACATTTGCTTATTGGCGCATTCAAGATTTACAAAGCAGTTTTACTGTAGGTCAACCCCCGCGCTCCCTAACCGGGCTGGCTGAAGCCATAGGCGCGAGACCCATTAAGTTTGAGCATTCCGGCGGATTTATAAATATCAACAGTGCGCAAGACCTTGAAAGGCTCCAGGATAATAAACCGGCTTGGGGCTATCCCAGATAAATGAAACACAATTACTAAAGGCGTAAAATATGCTCGATGATATAAATGCAGCCATGGAGGTCGGCACTTCCGATGCGGTAAAAGTTTGGATGAACTGGATGTCCATAGTTTTCATCGCTTCACTGATTTTTGTCTGGAAGTACAAACCTGCGCGCTGGGTGCTGGCCGCTTTGATTGCGACCATGATCGGCGCTGTAATTGTGTGGACTTTGACTCGAAATATTCATTTACTGGGAATTGTTCACCTGATTGTCTGGTTACCTCTGGCCATCTATTTATGGAAATCTGTGCTTTCAAACTCTGCCAAAACGAGTTTGGCTGAAAGCCCAAGCCTGTATGACCGCTCATTTTTCATTTGGATCTGCCTGCTATTTGCAACCATTGTCATATCCCTGATTTTTGACGTGAGAGACATTTTTCTAGTCATGCAAGGCATGAAGTAAGAAACGCTATCTGAATATGCACTATGCAAAACTATGTTTTGAAAGTCCTCAGCCAATAACCTAACATTTCCATACTCATCCGGGAGAGAATTATGAGTTTTATGTTAAGCACAATCGTCTGGAGCGTGGCGATTTTATTTATCTTATTATCTGTCCAGGCCGCTGCAGGTGATTTGAATAACGGCCTTCGATGGGGACTCGGAGCTCGCGATACCGCCAAAGATCCGACAATTTTCCAAGGCCGTGCCAACAGAACTGTTGCCAATCACATTGAAGGCATGATGCTTTATGTGCCTCTTGCACTTGTAGCGCATCTTATGGGTCTTGATAATGGTCTTATTGTCAAAGGTGGCTGGCTTTATATTATCGCCCGGGCAATTTATCCTTTTACCTATTGGACGGGCATTCCTGTTATTCGCACCCTTGTTTGGTTTGCAAGCATTATAGGAACCGGGATGATCTTCTTTCAGATTGTCACAGCAGGCGGTGCTTAGAATAATAGCTGGAAAATAACAGCCGGGGCGTCCCCCGCCCGGCAGTCAGTTGTCGTCAGATTATTTTCTGTTACGACGATCCCGCTTGTTTTCCCTGCGATCTATGCGATCTTCGAGACGGTCACGCGGTCCATGATTAACGGCGCGATCACGACGATCTTCATACCGGTCAATACGGTCTTCGATTTTGTCCAGACGTGAACCTTGTTTAATCACACCGCGATGTTCCAGACGATCAAGGCGATAATCCAGGCGGCTTAGCTTTTTATGAGATATTGGCCCTGCCATCGCGGGGGCCGCCATAACCGCGGACATGATTGTAGTTGCAAATAGAGTTTTCATAAACATGCCGTTTCCTCCTTTTATTTGGCATATTTAATTAAACGGGCCTGAACGAAAAATCCGTCGCGGCTTAGTTTTTCTTTTGCATGAAACGTTTTATCAGGGCTGTATTGGAACAGGCGTCATAGCCTTTTTGGAATATCTGACTCATATCATAGGCCAGTTGATCCGGAACTTTGTGTTTTTGAAAGAAACCATAAAAGTCTTCATCTGCATCCGGATAATTTTTCAGATATAAAAGATGAGCGCGAGTATAGCGGCTCGGCATTTTAACCGATTTTGCGTAACAGGCCGCCCGCGCATAATCCTGTGACCGCAATATAGGCATGCCAGTATCTTTTTTATAACCTTCGATCAAAGCTTCGGTTACGTCGCGCTGGGCATTGGTCAGCTCAAATTGATCCAGTTTCTCAGCTTCCATTTGTGCCCGGTCTTCAGTGCTGCAGGCCACAATGCCAAAAAGAATAATAGGTAGTATAGTAAATTTCATAAGCGCTCCCTATAGTCTTTATAACACAAAAGGGGAGCGCCTACAATTTAGCCAATTGGTTACCGCTCTGCACTCGCTTTATGATGAGCCATCAAGCGTTCACTTTGTGCACTTTCAACAAAATCCGATAACAAGCGCTCCGTGCAGCGCTGCTCGACCCGCTTACTTAATATATTTTGACGACCCGGTACGTCACAACGTGACTCAGCCGTTCTTTTCAGTTCGTCATAAACTTTTTGAACACCGCGCTCAGTTTTGAGATCGGCTTTTTTAATTGTCGTTTCAACAATATCAGACGAAGCCGTGATTGCATGGGACGGTATAGCAGCTGCAAATGTTGAAGCGGCCAAAGCTGTGATTAGTGTCAATTTTAAGTTACGCATGAGTGTCTCCTTTTCTCTTTCGCGCCAGGCCTTTTTTGCGGCCCATAGATAAGGAAAGTTTTCCGTTCGGGGGGAAGGGATCTTTCTTCTTATTGTTTTACAATAAAATACAACGACATTTGTCGTCAATGAAAGTTTTATTGATAAACAATAATTTTTCGTAAGATTAAGGAAAGGCTATGGTAATGAAACGGCCACCCTACATAATTTGGAAGAAAGTATTTATGGTCAGTCGCGCCGTTTTTGGATCAGGCTTCAAATCTAAATCATCGGGTATGTCGCAACTATGCAAAGAATAACTACGATATAAAATCATGCGATTAGGTTTGGCTTCAATTAATGCGATCTTTTCAAAACGTTCATCTGAGCCCTTCATATACTGAGTGTCTGGCTGGCTTTCTTTCAAAGCTCTTTCTTGCGCATCAATAAAAACAGGATAGCGAGCATCATCTACATATTCGAACCCTGTAATTCTTTGCCGATAAAATCCCGTACCACCTTTATCCGGACCGCCCATATAATGAAGCAAAGCAAAACGCCCTGAATCGACTGTGTCAAAATGCGGTTGCCTTTGCGCTACGCTCAGCTCATGAGGCGGCGTTGTAACCATAGAGGCAGCACATTGAACGGGGTGGATATTCGCACCAACTTCAAAAACGTTAGTCATAATTTCCATTATCAGCGCGGCACACGGCATAAGATGCGCCGGGTCCATGGGCATTTGCAGACCAGGATAATATTGATGACCCGGGCCATAGCGCCCTTGTTGTAATCTTTGCAAAAGACTTTCAAATTCAGGATGAAAGTCGTCTATAATAACAACCTTTTGACCTTCGCAGCCTATATCTAAAACATCATAGGACGCCATCATCAAGACGGCGAAAGAATAGCCAGACCTTTTTGCACGCCGGGACGAACAGCGATGCGGTTATGCCAGTCTTCCACCGCAGGAAAGTCAGAAAGCTCCATCCCGAAATAACCGGGCGCACGGTCGATCCAGCCAAAACTCATAATGTCGCCAATTGAAAACGTATCGCCGGCTAAAAACGGGCGCGTCTCCAATGTATCATTCATAACTCCGACCAAGCGGCGGCTTTCGCCATAATAACGTTCAAAGCCGGGGGTGAAATCCGGATGGTTGCGTTTGAAATATCCTGCCTGCCCCATCATGGGGCCAATCCCGCCTGTCTGAAAAAACGCCCAGGCTATGGCTTCGATCCGCTCCGCCGGATCAATAGGTAAAAGCTTTCCGAACTTTTCGGCCAGATATAAAAGCACGGCACCGCTTTCAAAAACGCGCACTGCTTTACCATTCGGTCCGTCATCATCCACCAAAGCCGGTATCCGGCCATTGGGATTGATTTTGAGAAAGTCAGGTTTCTTCTGATCATTCTCACCCAAATTCAAAATTTTGAGATCATAAGGCGCGCCGATCTCTTCCATGGCAATGGTGACTTTAACGCCGTTCGGCGTATTGGCTGTATACAAGGTGATCATAGGGTTATGTTAGCGGCTATACAGAATAAAACAACTATCCCCGCAGGCGGTTCCAAAGTCTTGTCATAAAACCGCCCAAACCTTTACCTTCCCCTTCGAGAGAAGCGAGAATTTTCTCAAGGTCCTGCTCATCCTCAAAAAACATCTCTAGGCGTGCAAGCTCGTCCTTATCCAGCCAGATCCCATGCCCCTTGGGACATTTATCAATCATGACCTGCGAAGCAAAAGCATATTCTTTTTGCTCCAACCCGGCATTACAGACCACACAGCCGCGCGGGATTTCCTCGGCGCTTCGAGCCATGCTTTCTGCGGCTCGAACTTTATCCATCGCGCCGCCGGTTGGGACATCACGAAAATCGCTAGCCTGTACCGATTGCACGGCTTCCAGCTCTCCCGCGTCCAGCCATACACCCGAGCAATGCGGGCAGACATCAATGACCACCCCTTCATAGGTTTCCTGTTTTAAGGTAAAATCATCGACGGGACATTTGCGCATGGTTTGCTCCTAATAGTTGGAAGAGTTTAGAGATGTTTCTGATTTCAGGAAACCCAATTTAAAATAAAAAAACCTGTCATCCCGCACTTGATGCGGGACCTCACGGATCAACGAGAACAAAACAGGAGAGGTCCCGGCTCGGAGGCCGGGATGACAATCTGTTTGTTGACCTCGTCAATAACCCCCGCCATCATCAGGCTATGAACATCCCGTTTTCTATTCTTGACCTTGCCAATGTTGTAGAAGGCGGCAACGCGGCGGAGAGTTTTCGCCGTTGCGTGCAAACCGCGCGGCGCGCAGAGAAACTCGGTTATAAACGAGTCTGGTATGCCGAGCATCACAATATTGCCTCGGTGGCCAGTTCAGCTACATCCGTGCTCATGGCCCATATAGCCGCGCAAACTGAAACCATCCGCATAGGCGCAGGCGGGATCATGCTACCCAATCATTCGCCCCTGACCATTGCCGAACAGTTCGGCACGCTGGAGACCTTACATCCGGGCCGGATTGATCTGGGTCTGGGCCGGGCACCCGGAGGGGATATGGGCGTAATCCGCGCCCTGCGCAAAGATTATGAACGGGCAGGCAATCGCTTCCCTGCCGACGTTGAAGAATTGATCGATTATATGGCCGGTGCCGATGAACATAAACTCACCCATGTGCGAGCCATACCGGGCGAAGGCACCAAGGTCCCGATTTATATTCTCGGCTCCAGCCTGTTTGGCGCGCAGCTCGCCGCGCGCCTTGGACTACCCTATGCATTTGCCTCTCATTTCGCGCCGCAATTTTTAATGCAGGCGACCAAGATCTACCGGGAAGAATTTCAGCCCTCCCGCCATCTCAGCAAACCTTATTTCATGATGGCGTGCAGCGTCATCGCCGCCGACACAGAATCCGAAGCCCGCTTCCACTTCTCAACCCTCATTCAGGCCTTTATCGGCATTATTACCAATCGGCGCGGCCTCACCCCTGCGCCAGTGGAAAATGTAGACATACCGCCCGCTATACGCCCGCACCTTGAAACCATGCTCAGATGCAGCGCCGTCGGAACCGCCGAACAAGTGGCTGAAAGCCTCACTCATTTTAGGCAGCAATTTTCTCCGGATGAATTCATCATCTCCATGCCATTCCACGATCAAGCAGCGAGGTTAAGGTCACTGGAGTTCACCATGGAAGCGCGTGAAATGCTAACAGCAGAATAAGAAGCTGCGCCTATCCCCAATTGGCCGGGTTGAGGCGGAAATAGGTTGATAGCTGCTCATACACATTAGGGGCAGTGTAGCGCAGCGCCAATGGCCGTTCAAAGAACAGCTCGGTTGAGACCGCGAAGAACTCCTCCGGGGCTTTGGCGCCGTAAGGGTCAATCACTGTGGG
>JAHDGM010000060.1 GCA_020627655.1 Hellea sp. | reverse complement strand
GCAGCCAAAGCCAGCTCCTTATACTTCATCACGATTTCTATGCGTTTTTCCATTGGAGTCAGAGACCAGGCTTCAAAAGCCGTTCTGGCTGCGCGAAAAGCAGCATCTACATCCGCCATATTTGCGGCATTGCCTGACCACAACACATCGCCAGTCGTCGGGTCGGCACTCTCAAACTCCTCTCCCTTAGCAGAGACCCACAAGCCATTGATAAATAATGATTTTGTCATCGCTTAATCCATATTCTGGCGTCGTCACCGGATTTTAAGTTTAAGGCTTTCAAAGCACTTTCCGTAACAAGCGGCGTTTTTCCATCGAAACTGACTTTGGTCATAACGCTTCGAAATTCATTTACCTGATCATTGCTGATTAAGGCTGTAAATTTTTTACCACCCTCACCAATTTCTAAAGGTAATATTCTACTATCCCGAATGGTTCGAATATCTTCTAACGGCGCGCTGACAGAAGGGCCTCCATCAAAAATATCGATCATACCATTATATCTGAACCCTTCAGATTCCAGAAATCGCCTAGCTCCGATCCCAGCTGGATGTGTCTCCCCCATAACGGCTCTGGCCTCATCTGGAAGCAGCGCGGCGTAGATCGGATAGCGGGGCATAAGATCCAAAATAAACTGACTATCCTTCTCAGCAGATATATGATCCGCTTCCGTAAAATCCATATGAAAAAACTTTCGCCCAATCGCTTCCCAAAAGGGTGAATAACCTTTGTCGTCCACATGGCCACGCAGTTCGGAAATTACCTGATCAGAAAAGCGATTTCTATCAGCGGCCATTAGCATATAACGTGACTGGGAAATAAGACGCCCTGCTCCTGAACCGCGCATTTCCGGTAACACATATAAAGAGCCGACTTCGGAAGCACCATTATATTCATTGACCATCATCAACACTTCCATGTCGTAGCGTTGATTAGTTACAGCTGACTTTTGGCCAACCTTCATGATACGGAAATTAAAAAATGGATCCCGAATTCCGATTTGCGCTTTAATCGCGCTCATGCCCACAATTTGATTTTTCTCAGTGTCTTCCAACATGAGCAAATATATGTGGTCTGGGCTTAACGCCGATTTCCCAGAAAAACTTTTGGCTGTTTTCTTAAGACGCTCTTCAAGAACATCATTCCCTACCGCCAAAGACGTAAACCCGGGCCCCGCTTTTCGGGCTAACGCAATAAAGCTGTTTAAGTCTTCAATTGCTGCTGGACGAACAACCAACATTGCTACCGCCCCTGCTGAGCCAAGGTTTTCGCTGCCTTGGCATCAAATTCACCACTAGCCAGCTTCATAAGTATTACTGCCGATAGCTGAGTCCGCTCAACCAGGCTAGAAAGTTTGATAAACTCTCGGTCCGAGTGGATTTCTCCGCCTCTTACCCCAAGTGTGTCCACATTGGGACATCCTGAAGCCCAAAGGTTATTACCTTCACAAACACCACCGCTTGGCGCCCAGCGAATATTTTGTCCCAGTAAAGCGCCCGCCGACTTCACCCAATCAAAAACCATAGCATTTGCAGGTGCCATAGGTTTTGGCGGGCGTGAAAACCCACCGGTTAATTCAGCAGTGATTCCATCTTTCGAGTTTATTTTCGCAATAAGAGTGTCAATTTGTGACGTGATCCAAGCTACGTCTTCAGTGGCAAGCATACGAACATTAAAGCGACCAATAGCTAGTTCAGGTACAATATTAGGCGCTCCGCCACCATCAATTTTGGCGATATTGAAAGTCACACCTTCGCGTTTTCCGTTTAAAGCATCGAGCCCCACTACAAATTCTGCCATGGCCGCAATTGCATTTCGTCCAAGATGATGCTCGCGTCCTGCATGCGCCGCCAGGCCTTTAATTATCAGCGCAAAATTACCGCTCCCTTTTCTGGCACCAGCCATTGACCCATCGGCTAGAGCGGGCTCATAAGTAAGCCCTACATCACATTTTCGGCCAAGTTCAGCCAGTAATGGCGCCGATCCCGGAGATCCTATTTCTTCATCTGGACTCAGTAAAACTGTATAACCGATATTCTTTGCATGTTCATATTTTTCCAAAGCCATCAAAGCATTAGCCATGACCAAAATGCCGCCTTTCATATCGGCAACACCGGGGCCATTTACAGTATCAGCATCCATGTTAACTGGTTTTTGGAAGTGGCTGTCTTTTGGAAAAACCGTATCATAATGGCCTGTCAGGACCAGTTGAATAGGTGCCTCTGAACGCACTCTAACTCGAAGCGCCGGCATATATTCAACGGCTTCTTTTACACCTTTAGATGAAACATATTCACCAACCGCAAGCGGCACATCATCAACCTTAGCCGGGAGCTGATCAAAATAACGACGCATAGCCGCGCGCATATTATCCAAGCCTTCAGAGTTACGGCTGCCGGAATTGATTAAAGACCATTCCAACAAAGTAGCAACCATCTCAGAATGCCGAACTGTTAAACCCCCTACGATTTCCTGCTCATGGGGATTTAATTGATATTGGAGGGTATTTGACATGCGGCGTTCCATGAAATTCTACAGCCCTGATAGTAAACCAACCCGGCAATAATTGTCCAATTTTGCAAATGGTTGAGCAATTTTTTGCGGACATAAAAAAAAACGGCCCGGAAATCCGGGCCGTTTCAATACAGTCTTTTTAGAAATATTAGTTGATTCCACCAACTTCTGAAAGCGTGATCAGAACTTCTGTACGACGGTTCAGCTGTTCTTTAACACCATCACCTGTTGGCACGAATGGTTCAGTCTCGCCTTTACCTTCAGATGTGATTACACTTGAGTTGATACCCTGGCGAACTAACTCATCACGTGCGTCTTTTGCGCGGCGCTTAGATAGCTGCAGGTTATAAGCTGCAGAACCAGATGTATCTGTGTGCCCAACAACGCGAATGTTGTCTACGCGACAGAACTCACCAATATCTAGAATACGATTGATTGTGTTGCGTGTTTCAGCAGACTGACCACGGTCAAATTCGTAATAGATGATTTCTTGACGATACTGGTTACCGCACAAGGAAGCGACAGTCTGACCGGAACGCGTTTCAACCGGACAGAATGCAGAATCTGAAACTATAGACCCATCCCAACAAGTTACCTGTGGCTGTGCTGGACAAGCTGTTCCTTCCTCAACAGAAGAGCCATCCCAACACGTAACATAACGAACAGGCTCTGGTTGAGCCGGACAAGTACCGCCGGAGCCTTCTTCAAATGAAGAACCATCCCAACACGTTACCATGACTGGACGTGCCGGGCAGTTACCAATCATTTTAACTTCGGAACCATCCCAACATGTGACCATGGGAGTTGGCGAACCAAACTTGTAACGAAGACCAGTCATCAACATGTGACCACCGACGTCTTCTAAATTCGTATATCCGTTGCCTACAGTGGAGTAACCGTTCTGAACCAAACCCTCAAGAGATTTAAGATCCGAACTATTAAAGTAACGATATTGAGTATCCCATGTTAATTTATCACTGATATCATACCCTAAGCCAGCGATTAATTGCCACGCTATACCATCTAAAGTATCTTTAAAAGAACACGCATTACCTGTACAAGCGCGCGACTGTACCACTTCTGTATTATCAGCATTAAAAAAGTTATGCGCAACACCGGTAACTTCACCTCGAACGATACCAGCACCTGCGCCAATGTATGGGGACCAAGAGCCAAAATCATCCAGATCGTATATTGCATTCAACATTAAATTGTTAGTTCGCAATTTAGCAAAACTAGAATTTTCGTTCCCTATCTTACCTAGGTCGGTCCAAAGACTAGCTCCATCTAGTTCAAGACGCCAATTATCACCAAAGTCATAACCCAAACCGACAGAAAATGCTCCATTTCCTTCACTTTCAACATCACCCACCAGGTCACCAGTAAAATCCATGTCTGTATGAGTACCGTAACCCACGTTACCGCGTAGATACCATCCAGCGTCATCAGCCGCCGCTATGGACGGTGTTGCTATAATTGCGGCTGTTGCGACCGCTCCAAGAAGCTTGAGCTTCATATTCTTTCCTCCGACAGCGGCTTAATTGCCGCGGTATAGTTTACGTAAACGCATTGAGCACGCATCCGAAATTCGGCGCGCTTATGTTGCTCAGCTACACGATTTATATCAACTTGGCCACATAAGAATTTGAAAAATTTTGAAAATTTTACGTTTTTTACCCGATCGTTGCTAAAATACATCACCTTACGGTTAAAACATGATAAATTGCAACGCGGGGGAATGGTGAGCCCGCACGGACTTGAACCGTGGACATCCTCATTAAAAGTGAGGCGCTCTACCAACTGAGCTACGGGCTCCCATCTAAGGAGCGCGGAACTTAGTGTCGTCATTTTATAGGGTCAAGTCCAAAAATAGACAATATGTGACCAATTATGCCGCACCATAATTTGCTGCAAAATCGGCCCTGAAAGCTTCAAATTCCCTAGCCTGTATAGCTTTACGCACTCTTCTCATCAAATTTTGAAAATAAGCGATATTATGCCAACTCAAAAGCATGCTTCCGAGTAACTCCCCACTACGGACAAGATGATGGACATAGGCTTTGCTGTAATCGCGGCTGGCGGGGCACTCTATATGAACATCAAGAGGCGTACTATCCTCAGAAAATCGGGCATTTTTAATGTTATACGGCCCTTTGTCAGTCCAAACCTGCCCATGACGACCTGATCGAGTCGGAATGACACAATCAAACATATCAATACCGCGATAAACCGCCTCCACTAAATCTATAGGCTTACCGACACCCATAAGGTAACGCGGACGATGTGCAGGCAAATGAGGCACCGTAAAATCTAAAGTTTCACACATCGCCTGATGCCCCTCGCCAACAGCCAAGCCGCCTATCGCGAATCCACCATACCCGCCGGCCGTCGTTTCGTTTACACTCGCTTCAGCGCTTCGTTGTCTTAGCTCCGGATGAGTTGAGCCTTGCACAATTGCAAAAATTGCTTGAGAATTCCGCTCACCAAACGCTTCAAGAGAGCGGCGTCCCCAACGTAATGAGAGCTCCATAGAAGCCTCAGCCCGTTCAAAAGTTGAAGGAAATTCCGTGCACTCATCAAGCTGCATAGAAATATCAGCACCGAGAAGATCCGCTTGAATTTCAATGGACCGTTCAGGTGACAACATGTGACGCGATCCATCAATGTGACTCTGAAACTTAACCCCCTCCTCAGTCATTTTTCGCAGTTTAGACAATGACCAAACCTGAAATCCGCCCGAATCTGTCAAAATAGGACCGCTCCAGCGCCCAAATTCATGAAGACCCCCCATTTTTTTTATCCGTTCCGCGCCAGGCCTGAGCATGAGATGGTATGTATTGCCTAGAATAATGTCAGATCCAGCTGCCTTAACTTGATCCATATACACGCCTTTGACTGTACCCGCAGTACCAACAGGCATAAATGCAGGCGTACGAATATCGCCGCGGGATGTCTTCAAAACACCCGTGCGAGCATTTCCGTCACTGGTAAATATCTCAAATGGAAATGTTGCCATCAGTTACTTCTCCACAGCAGGCTGGTATCACCGTAGGAATAGAACCTATAGCCTTCTTCAATAGCATAAGCATATGCAGATTGCATTACGTCTTGCCCACACAGGGCAGACACCAACATAAACAAGGTCGACTTCGGGAGATGGAAATTTGTCATCAAGCCATCAACGATTTGAAAATCATAGCCAGGGGTTATAAAAATATCGGTATCACTGGATTGAGGGACGACCTGACCATTTACGACCGAGCTTTCTAATGCACGTAGCGTCGTAGTTCCAACTGCGATCACCCTACGTCCCTCTAATTTTGCACTATTTATAGCTCTTGCAGAAACTTCACTTATTGAAAACCATTCTTTATGCATTTTATGATCATCTGTATCATCGGATTTTACAGGTAGAAATGTACCCGCCCCCACATGAAGTACCACTGTTTGCAATATGACGCCTTTACTCCTGAGTTTTTTGAATAATTCCTGCGTAAAATGAAGCCCAGCTGTCGGCGCCGCGACAGACCCGGTTTCCTTTGCATACACTGTTTGATAGTCACTCACATCTTGTTGATCAGCACTTCGCTGTCGGGCAATATATGGGGGTAAAGGCGGCGCTCCAAGCTGCTCAAATTTTGACAAGAGCATTTCATCACTCAAATTGAACTCTAAAGCCGTATCTCCAGCTTCTTTTTGGAGAACAACCGCACTTAGTTTGGCAGAAAAAATAAGCTCATCACCAGCGCGTAATCGTTTAGCCGGCCTTACGAAAGCCCGCCAAGTATTTTCAGATATCTGCTTGTGAAGATTGACCGTAATGGCAACATCTCCACCGCCGCCATGGCTTCTAGCTGGTCTTATCGCGGTCAGTGCTGCTGGGAAAACCCTTGTTTCATTAATAACAAGAACATCGCCCGGCTGCAAAAGCTCAGGCAAATCATAAACGTGAAAATCTGATACACATCCACCGCGGTTTACTTCCAGCAAACGCGCGTGATCACGCGGTACAACTGGCCGAAGAGCTATGGCCTCATCAGGAAGGCTGAAATCAAACTCACTAACTTTCATGGGCGCGCTTCTAACGTGCACCCGCTAAGTTTCAAGATAAGAAATTCTCTACTGAACGGTCGCTTTTACAATCTTTCCTGGATAACGCGGCGGCTCCCCTTTTGGGAGTGCATCAATCAGCTCCATACCGCTCTCAACAACGCCCCATACGGAGTATTGCCCATCAAGAAACCCTGCATCATCAAAACAGATAAAAAACTGAGAGCTTGCAGAATTTGGATTTTGGGCCCTTGCCATAGAACAAACGCCGCGAATATGGGGTTCACGCGAAAATTCTGCAGGAATCTTCACATCCGCGCCCCCCATACCAGTCCCGTCAGGACAACCACCCTGAGCCATAAAACCATCAATTACGCGGTGAAAAGTCAAGCCATCATAGAAGCCTTCTTCCGTTAAACGCGAAATTTGCGCACAATGAGCCGGCGCAAGATCTGGGCGCATTTTGATGATAACATCACCAGTTTCTCCAGTTTGGGTATCAATAGATAAAATAAGCTTATCAGCCATATAACTAGGTCCTATTTAACTCGAGTAGGGATTTCGACTTCACATATATCCTCATATGTGCCGTCATCTTTTCGGTAGTTTTTCAAATACGCCTTAAATGCAGGGCTGTCTGTTCGTAACACTTGGACATTTATGCGTTCAGCCTCCGGTAAATCAGCGGCTATACGGACTTTATTCATTTTATCCGGAATAAAGTCCGCATCATTACCCTTAGTACCAACCTTTATTTTTGTTAAATTCTCACGTCCATGCACCGTAGCCCCCCATATCGAATACTGGGAATCTAAATGTGGGGCCGTACCTCTCATTAAGAAGAATTGGCTATTTGCGCTGTTGGGGTCATTTGAACGAGCCATAGATGTCACACCTTTACAATGTAATCCATAGGCGTTCACCTTTCCGTCTTTAGTCAGAATAGCTTGACCAATTGGATCAGTTGCAATTGGAAGAGCCTTGTAAAAACCCACATCAACGGAACCCCCTTTGGGGTTTCGTATATCTTTCGGCCGCATGGAAAATAAAGTCACAGGCATGTCAGAAGAGCGCCTGTAGGTAAACTCCGCCTGAATGTCCGGTAAAGACGAATCCCCGGTACCATCACCTTTTGGATCGCCTGTCTGGTTCATGAAATCTTCTATAACGCGATGGAATGTAATATGATCATAAAAAGACTGCCGAGCAAGCGTCTTGATCCGCTCAACATGGATTGGCGCAATTTCAGGATACAGCTCAACTATTATACGTCCGTGATCGGTATCAACATAGAGCGTATTTTCAGGATCCATATCTCTCCAGGCATTGTCAGGCGCTGAGAATCCTCCCTGAGAAGATTCAGCGGTCACGACAGGAATGGGAGTTTCTATTACGTCATCAGATATAGTTTTAGCTGTGTCCGCATTACAAGCCGGACTAATAATTACCGTGCTGGCACAAATGGCGGTTAAAATACGTCTTTTCATGTAAATTTTTCCTTCAGTCGCTGTTCAACTTCCGGGGTCACAAACGGCGACACATCCCCTCCTAACCGGGCAATTTCCTTCACCAATCTGGAGGCAATCGTCTGATATTGTGGATCAGCCATTAGAAATACAGTTTCTATATCCGGGTTTAGTCGATCATTCATACCGGCCATTTGAAATTCATACTCGAAATCTGAAACAGCCCGTAATCCGCGCACTATCATAGACGCCCCACACTGTTCAACAAAGTGTATCAGTAAACCCTCAAATGGGCGAACCTCAACATCAATGCGCGATCGAAAAGGGTTCACAACATGCTCGACCATTTCAACCCTTTCCTCAAGCGTAAATAAGGGCCCTTTATCACGGTTAATGGCAACACCTATAACCAAACGATCACAAAGACGGCTGGCACGTTTCATAATATCAAGGTGCCCCAATGTCATGGGGTCAAATGTTCCTGGATATAAGGCAACACGCTTTGGCATAATTTGCTTATACCTGCCATTTTTACCTAAGCAAGAGGACAATTGGGCAAAAAAAATACCGCCCGAAGGCGGCATTCTTAGGTTTTTTATAACGCCTTAGTTACAAGCATACATATAGTTACCACAAGTCTTCATAAAGTGAACAACAGCGCCATTTGCACTTTGAATGCGGAAAGCCTGACGATCACGGTCAGAAGATGGCAGTACTGAGTACTCATAGTGATGCTGCTTACCTAAACCAAGCATACCGCGAGTTCCAACAGGCAACACATCTTCTGAGAACATGTAAGACTGAGCGTCAGCAAAGCCGTTAGAGTAACCCATAGATTTAAACAGGTAATTCAAATATGCCTTATCAGTGGCGCTAGAATTATAACGCGCTTGCAGCTTCTGGAAGAACTGATCAGGTGTCAATCCGTGAGAGTCACCAAATTCAGGCATAGTTCCCAGACGCGGCATCTGCTTCGGTGTTTTGTTCACCGGAACGTTGAAGATTGCAACGTTTGAGGCTCCACAGTCATTGTATGCCAGTACCGGGGCTGTAACCACAGGCTGACAGAAGGCCAAATCAGTAGTCTGACTTCCATCGGGACATGTTACATATGACACCGGAGCCGGACAGGCATTACCTGCAACTATCCGTGTTCCATCAGGACATGTTGTATATTCAACAACAGGCGGGGGCGGTGGAGGTGGTGGCGGTGGTGTTGGACATGATTCCCCTACCAGAACACGCGCGCCAGTATCACTACACGTCTTATACTTAGGTGCAGGTGGCGGAGGCGGTGGTGGTGGAGGCGTTGATCCGCCAAACTTATAACGCAAACCAGTCATAAGTGTATGCGCTCCAACATCATCTAGTTCAGCAATATGATTTATAACTGAATATCCAGGTATTCCAGCTAGAGGTGTATAGGTTGAATCGAAATCAAGACCACCTGGCGCTGTGTCCATATAGGTGTAGTGAGTGTCCCAGAACAGGTTATCTGAAATTTCATAACCTACACCAGCAAGTGCCTGCCAGCCCCATGTAGTATCTTTGTCATTAATACTACAAGCGCCCGGGATTGTACCGCCATAACAAGCACGATTGAAGATCACCGGCCCAGTAGAACTTGCCAAGCCATCATGAGCTTGCGCGTTGAGTTTACCCTGAACCAGACCTGCGCCTAAACCTACATATGGTGAAAGACGTCCGAAATCGTCAAAATCATAGATGGCATTCAGCATCAAAGTGTTTGTTCTGAGTTTGGCAGAAGAGTTAAACTCATTCCCGACAGCCCCCATGTCAGTCCATAGAGTGTCGCCATCCAGTTCCAGACGCCAGTTATTACCAAAGTCATAACCAACACCCAAGCTTCCAGCTACATTGCCTTCACTTTCGATGTCGCCAATGAACATACTCTGGTCAAATTCAGCGTCATGATGCGTACCATAGCCAGCATTTGCTCGCAGATACCACCCTGAGTCGTCGTCCGCGTGCGCCATGGTCGGCGTCGCTAATATTGCCAATGAACTGGCAGCTAAAAACATAATTTTCTTCATACTGGTCCCCATAAAAAGCCGTGTGTAGTGAACTAAAAGTTTTAACGTTCGTCAACCATAATAATCAAGTCGAACATGAACATAACCCAAACGGGATGTTTTTTCCAGTATATTACCAGTATATTAGATGTATCTATGCGCCCACGCGGCTAAAACATGCGCAACATATTCAGCATCTTTGTGGTTTTTCAATAACAGGTGATCGGCACCGTCAAGCGAAACAAAACTCTTAGGATGCATGGCCTTGCCGTATATGTGCGCTGCATTATTAATACCGACAACAACATCTTGCGGGGAATGAAAAATCATCAAAGCCCTGTCTAAATCGCCTATTTCAGAGGCAATATCGTGGTTTTCAATGTCATCTAAAAACTGCTCTTTGATTACAAACGGCCGCCCGCCAAGTAGGACTTTCGCCTCGCCCTCCTCCTCAATTTCTTCTAATTGATCAGCAAATTGATGGACAATATGCGTTGTATCACAGGGAGACCCAATCGTGGCAACAGCCTTGCACTCTGGTATTTCATCAGCAACCTTTAAAGCAGCTGTACCACCAAAGCTGTGCCCTATAAGAACGCAGGGTGCTTTATAATTTTGTCGTAAAAAATCTGCAGCCCTGCGTAAATCTTCGCAATTTGAAGAAAAATTCGTATCTGAAAAATCACCCCCCGATTCGCCCAAACCCGTAAAATCAAACCGCATCATGCCATAACCATCCCCTACAAGCGTCTTCGAAATGGTCCTTACAGGCTTCAAATCCTTGCCAATTGAAAACCCATGCGCGAATAAAACCCAACTCTTCAACCCGCTTTGCGGCCAGTCAAGTTTCGCTGATAGCGTATCCCCAAACGCCCCTTTAAATGTGACCTTTTGACTGGGCATTTTAGCTCTCCACTAATGCAAATCCTTGTCAGATAAGGATTGTCCATGCCATAGGACAGACCATGACGACAACCCTGAAGACAACACCCTATAAGACTGATTTGACACATTTGTTCAAACAAGCCCCTGATAGCGTGAATTTTCGCAAACTGCGCAAACGCCTAGCACGTCAAACGCAACAGATTATTGACGACTACAGGCTTGTTAGCCGATATGAAATATCGGCCAGGCAGCAAAAAAAACCAAAATGGCTTATCTGTCTCTCAGGCGGTAAAGATTCATACAGCCTTTTAGCAATATTGCTGGACTTGCAATGGCAAGGTGCCCTGCCCGTTGATTTACTCGCCTGTAACCTTGACCAAGGGCAACCGGGTTTTCCAAAACACATTTTACCTGACTGGCTTGAGGGCCTGGGTGTTCCGTATAGGATTGAGACACAGGATACATACTCCATTGTTACCGAAAAAGTGCCTGAAAATAAGACGTTTTGCGCTCTGTGTTCCCGTCTGCGCAGAGGTATTTTATACCGTATTGCCCGCGAAGAAAACTGTGATGCCGTCATTCTTGGCCATCACCGCGATGATGCACTTGAAACCTTCATGATGAATATGCTGCACGGTGGTCGTTTAGCTGCCATGCCCCCCAAACTTTTAAACGATGCCGGCGATATTTTTGTTCACAGGCCTTTGATGGGATGCGCTGAATCTGATTTACAAAAATATGCAGACGCCATGAAATTCCCAATAATTCCCTGTAACCTATGTGGTTCGCAAGATGGATTGCAACGACAAGCCATGAAACAAATGCTGGATGATTGGGAGCGGAAAAAACCGGGCACCCGGCAGATCATGGCACGAGCTTTGACGAATATCAGACCAAGTCATTTGCATGATACGCGCATATTTGATTTTCTAAATCTTGCTCAAGGACAACCAGGCGTCATTGATGATGGTGTACCATTTTAGCGTAATATTGTGTGAGGAATCACATAACCCATTTCGAAATGAAATGGCGCGAGTGACGGGACTCGAACCCGCGGCCTCCGGCGTGACAGGCCGG